>NZ_JAUBUY010000027.1:63298-90112 GCF_036705565.1 Microcoleus sp. AT8-B5 | reverse complement strand
TATCAATTACGCACTTGATTTAGCTAAACACTTCATCTTATCATGTTTGAGGTTGAAATTAAGATGCGTTTACCCTGCTAGCAATACTCCAGTTTCATCTAAAAAGACTAGATTTTTTGGGTCGATATGCTTGACTTTTTCCCAATACTCTAATCTTAATTTCATGACTCTTTCAGTACCGGCTTGGCTACTTCTCACGGTTTTTTTTTACGATTTAATCCCAACTTTTGTAAGGCGTTACACATGGCTGTTCTACCAACCCAATTTCCGGTCTTCTGGGCAAATAACTCACACAATTCTAGTAAGGTTGCATCGGGATGTGCTGCCACTATTTCTCTCAAAGAAGCTGTGGAATTATTCAAATGACTGTATCTCGGTTTCCCGCTGGGTTTCGGCTGTAAATTACCCTCGATTTTTTGTTGCTTGACCAGTTTTTGAACTAAGCTTTTACTGACGGAAAATATCGCTGCTGTTTTTCTGATCGACAGCTTCTGCTCGATATGGGCTGCTACTATTTTGGAGCGCAAATCTACTGAGTATGCTTTCATTGGTATATTATTTTTAGTCAATTCTATTGTACCTCATAACATCCGGAAGTGCTGTATATTGTATGTGAACATCGGTAGGGACAGGGAAATGCCTTGTCCGGCGCGGGGACGAGCACACGGAAATGCCGTGTCTCTACGGTTCGCTTTGACTTTTAATAATTTGGTATAAGATGAAAGATTGTAGAACCGATATCGCGTCTTCCTTGTGTAAGTTGTGTTTAAGTACAAAATGGTTTATAATACTTACCAGCGGTAAGAACTAGCTCCAAGTATTAACTGGGTTTTTCAACCTAAACTAATGTTATGTCCACTCTTTCTCTCAAGCACTTAGTGGCAAAACTTTCAAGAAAAGCAACGCTGCAAACTGTACTCATAGTTCCCTTTGTCTTGCAAGTATTTGCAGCGGTGGGTATTGTGGGATATTTATCATTTAGGAACTCTCAAAGAGCAGTGAATGACCTTGCGGCTCAATTGATGGGGGAGGTAAGCAATCGCATTGAGCAAAATTTGAGAACTTATCTGCAAACTCCGCACCAAATCAATCAAAGCAAGCTGGATGCGGTGAAACTGGGTTTTGTAAACATGAAAGACTTGTCAGCTTGGGAAAAGTATCTGTGGCGACAAGTGCAATTATATCCTTATATCAATTTTACGTCGATCGCTAATCAAGATGGAGAATATCGCACTGGCGAAAAGATGTCTAATGGCACTTTATTGATTAACGCATCGGGGCCTTCTACAAATTTTAATTTTTATTCTTACAATACTAATGATACGGGCGATCGCACGACAGTAGCCGCCTCCGTTAAAAAATTCGACATCCGACAGCACCCTTCCTACGCCTATGCGGCTCTAGAAGCCAAACCAACTTGGAGTTCAGTTTATATATCCTTCCTAGAACCCACCTTACTCCTCAGCGCGCTGCAACCAGTTTACAACAGCCAGAAACAGCTAGAAGGAGTATTAATTGCTGCTTTGCGTCTCGACAGTATCGGTCAATTTTTAAACAGCCTCAAAATAGGTAAATCTGGTCAAACTTTTATTATCGAAAGAAACGGCACGCTGCTGGCAACTTCCACAGCCGAAAAACCTTTCCGCACCCAAAACGGTCAAAAAGAACTGTTTAAAGTTACAGAAAGCAGCGACGCAGTAACGCAAACTACAGCTAAATATTTAGAAAGTCACTTTCAAAACTTGCACCAAATTACAAAATCGCAGCAAATAAATGTTGAAATCAACGGCCAGCAGAAATTTTTAAAAGTCCTGCCATTTCAAGACGACAAGGGTTTAGATTTGCTGATTGTCGTTGTCGTTCCCGAAGCCGACTTTATGGAACAAATTCATGCGGGCAACCGAACTACAGTGTTGCTATGTCTGGCAGCTTTGGGCATGGCAAGTGTGTTAGGAATTCTCACTTCTCGCTGGATTATCAAACCTCTTATAAAATTAAAAAATGCAGCAATAGCTTTATCTGAAGGACAATTTGACCAAACTGTCAAGCTCGATCGCTCCGACGAATTGGGCGTACTTGCCGCTGCTTTTAACAGCATGGCACAACAACTGCAAGCATCTTTTACTGCCTTAGAAACTAAAAATACCGAATTGCAGCGACTCGACAAACTGAAAGACGAATTTTTAGCCAATACTTCCCACGAACTCCGCACTCCGCTCAACGGCATTATTGGTATTGCAGAATCTTTAATAGACGGTGCTACCGGACAACTGCCAGAACCAACAAATTTTAACTTAGCTTTAATTTCATCATCGGGCAAAAGATTGTCTTCTTTAATTAACGATCTTCTGGACTTTTCTCAGCTAAAACACAAAACGATAGAACTGCAAATTAAGTCAGTCGGTATTCGAGAAATAGTCTCTGTAATTCTCACTTTGTCTCAGCCATTAGTAGGCAAAAAAAACTTGCAGTTGATTAACTCAGTCGCTCCTGAATTGCCGCCAATAGCAGCAGACGAGAATCGCTTGCAGCAAATACTTTACAACTTAATAGGCAATGCAATTAAATTTACCGAAAGCGGCAGAGTTGAAATTTCAGCAGAATTGGTAACGGGCAACGCACAATCACTGCCTAATTCCCAATTAGCGATTAGTGTATCTGACACCGGTATTGGCATCCCCGAAGATAAATTAGAACGAATTTTTGAATCCTTTGAACAAGCTGACGGTTCCACTGCTAGAGAATATGGCGGCACGGGTTTAGGGTTAACTGTTGCCAAGCAATTAGTGGAATTGCACGGAGGTAAAATTTCGGTATCTTCAACTGTAGGCGTCGGTTCCCAGTTCACCTTTACTTTGCCCGTATCTGAGAGTCAACCGGAATTTAGCAGCATACAGCCGCGTTTAACCGAGGGTTCTCCCATTTTTATCACTCCTGAACTAGCCCGCCAATCCTCTATAATAAATTCTCAGGTATCAGACAATAGCGAGTCGCTAGAAAGTGAAAAATTAAAAATTTTGGTAGTTGATGATGAGCCGATTAATATTCATGTCATCATCAACAGTCTTTCTCTAGCCAACTACGAAATTACTCAAGCGAGCAACGGCTTAGAAGCTTTAAATCTGATTGAATCAGGATTTAAGCCGGACTTAATTTTACTCGATGTAATGATGCCGCAGATGACGGGTTATGAAGTATGTCGAGAAGTCCGCAAAAAATACTCGCCTTTAGAAATGCCGATTCTGATGCTGACGGCAAAAAATCTAACTACTGACTTGGTAGAAGCTTTTAACTTAGAAGCCAATGATTATGTAACTAAACCTTTTATAAAAAAGGAATTGTTGGCGAGAATTAATACGCAAATTCGCCTAGCAAAACTGAATGCAGCCTACGGCAGGTTTGTGCCGCACGATTTTCTAAACTTGCTGGAAAAGCCGAGTATTATTGAAGTAAAATTAGGCGAACATCAGGAAAGAGATATGACAGTGCTGTTTGCTGATATTCGCTCGTTTACTGCGCTTTCCGAAAATATGACACCGGATGAAAATTTTACATTTATTAATACTTACTTGGGAAGGGTTAGCCCTGCAATTAGGAAAAATAACGGGTTTATTGACAAATACATTGGGGATGCAGTCATGGCACTGTTTCCTACATCCCCTGAAGATGGTGTGCGAGCAGCAATTGATATGCAGAAAGAAGTAAATCTCTATAACCAGCAGCGAGAAAAAAATGGCTTGTTTCCGATCGCGATCGGCGTCGGTGTGCACGCGGGCAATTTGATGTTGGGTACTATTGGCGAACGAGAACGGATGGAAAGTACGGTGATTGCTGATGCGGTGAATCTCGCGTCTCGTTTGGAAGGATTGACTAAGGTTTACGGCGCGGGCATTCTAGTTAGCGGTGCAATTATCGATCGCCTAGACGATCCAGAAAAATATAAGTACAGATTTGTCGATCGAGTAACGGTGAAAGGAAAGACAAATGCTGTGTCGGTGTTTGAAATTTACGATACAGAAACAGAGGAAAGCATTGTACTCAAGCAGCAAACGGCGGAGGTTTTTCAAGAAGCCCTCAATTTTTACTACGAGCAAAAATTTGTTGCCGCCCAAAAAGTATTTCAGAATATTTTACAAATCAATCCAGACGATCGGGTAGCAATGCTGTATTTCAAACGCTCTCGCAAGTATCGAATGTACGGTGCCCCGGAGGGGTGGTGTGGGGTGGAAACTTCGACAGAAAAATAGGGCGCACACTGCACGCCCTACTCTGTTTAACACATGGTTGCACAAACTTTAAAATATAGTTGTACAAACACCCAATTTATTCCAAGTTTTAGGGCCGACAATGCCATCAGCAACGATTTGTTGTTGGTTTTGAAAATTGATAACGGCTTGTTGGGTTTTCGGGCCGAATCCTCCATCAGTATTTAAAGAAAATCCCTTGGTGTTCAAGAGTCGCTGAAGGTAGCGAACGTCCTCATTTTGGGTGACACCATCGTTGCGTTTTAGTATGGGAAAATAACGGCAGGAAGGTAATTCAGTACGAATTGCGTTTGTGGTTTGCATGGTTTGATTCTCCATTGGTTGTTTGCAAGTTGTTTAAAAGTAGAGAAGTGGGGAAAAGATGTTAGTTAATAGTCCTGGATGCACTTTTAACGGGCATAAACGAGGTTTCGGCTTCGCTCAACCACCAGGTTTTTTAGCGTTTCTGGGGGCGAAAAAGAAGTATTGCAGTGAAACAACCCAGTTTCTTGCTACCCGTGCGCCTAGGATTAGTTAACTTGGATTTAACATCCGGGTTCACCTGTATAACAAGCGCCTAATAGACTCCAAGTTTGAGGGCCAACAATGCCATCAACAGCAATCTGATTTTCCTTTTGAAATCTGATGACTGCTTCTTCGGTTTTTGGGCCGAAGAATCCATCAGTTGCGACGGGATATCCGTTTTCAACTAAGGATTGTTGGAGATAGCGCACGTTTTGATTGGCAGTGGTACTATTATTTCGTTGCAGTGTGGGCAGTGAAGAGCAAAGAGGCAATTGAGCGTAAATTGAATTTGTGGTTTGCATGGTTTGATTGGGGATTAGTGGTTTGCAAGTTGTTTGAACTTGCTATTCCCCAGTTGTAGCTGTGGGGGGAAGTGCTTTAACAGTCGCTTTTTATAGTGACGCTTATTTGGGGTAGCTCAAATGAGTGACAGCCCGCTATCAAATCCGTTTTGTATAAAATAATTGTCAAAGGTAAACAGCAGCGAATTTCCATTTTTTATCAACTTTTAGCATCTTTGCCGGAAGCCCCACACCATACCTGTAGGGCTGTTGGTGTTGGGATGGATAGGCAGATTGACGTAGGGAAAGCGAGGCAATCAATCCTGTCACGGTGTAATCGCTCTACTCTTATATAAGCTGAGTAATGGTCTTTTCTATAGAGGAGGCAAAAATACTGTATTTAAAGCTAGTTAACCATGGGATCGAAAAGGGCGATCGAGAAAATTGGTTTGGGGTTGCGACTTTAACTTAGAAGTGATATCGTAGTATCGGTAGATAGTAGACTTCCGGCTGTCAAACAACTTGAGAATTGAATCAATAACAATTTCTGTAACTATCGGGTTAAAGTCGGAAATAAACTCGTCGGCGTTGAGATTTTCTCTAAAAAATTCCTTAGCTCGATCGCACTGATAGCGCATTTCGTCAAAGCCAACAATTTTTACCACAAACGTTGTCAGGGGCGAACTCTCCAAATCGGTATTAGAAGTGCTTTTAGCCCGCCCATTTTCTAATAAATTCAATACTTCCGCTTCTAAACTAATTTTAGGTTTATAAGGTTTCTCTATTTCTGGAAAAAAGCTTTCCAGGCGCACGCAGTTAGGAACTTGAGCCGGAATTCCTCCCATCATCATCGCCAGAGAAACCTCAATCCCCAAATCCGAAGAAAGAGCTTCTAGCAGGGCTAGGGCAGCCAGTTTGCACCCCAAATAAAGCTTCGCAATTTCGAGATTGTACTTAGCAGTAGTTTCCCAGCGCTGATAGGTGCGATCGTCTGGATATCCCTCAAACTGTCGGAAAATTATTTCTGGCTTGAGATAATTCAGAAAACCTTCCATCTTCACCAAAGCAACTCGGTAGTCGCGAACCGTGTAAAAACCCCAGCATATGAGATTGTGATTGGTTTCCGGCAGTAAATTCCAGGTATTTGCCAAAAAATGGGCTGAACTATGGTGAGCAAAACTCATCACATCCCGGTTAGAGATTCGCACAGCTTTTTTGACCGTTTCCCGCATTTCCTCGTCCGTTAAACTGAGGTTAAACAGGCTATTTATTGCTTGCAAGCGCTCATAAAGACGCTGGCTTACCGTTACTCCCGCATCGGCGGCACGAAACGGAATTGTTGCTTCAATGCAGCCGGCAATTTGAAGCAATTGCTCGCGTTTGAGAAATGGTTCTAGAGCTTTTGCTGCTACGACAGCGCTGAGAAATTCGTTTTGTCCAGCCAAAGGATTGAGGACTTCGCCCGGTACAAAATTGAATACCAGCATTACCATCTCGAAGGTAGCATCCGCAGGCAGTTCAGATTTATCCCGAATTTGTAGGTGTTGGTTAACCTCTTTTGCAACAGGAGTGATGTAGTAGCTGACGTTAAAGTTAATGCTGCGATCGACTTGTAGGTAGACGGTATCGTGAAATAAAGCTGCCAAAACCTCGATCGCATCTTCATCTCCCCCCACCTCAAAAATATGTTCGGGAGTGTGAAAAAACCGCCATGGCCCCATCATCGGCTGAACAATCAGTTCGGCAATCCGAGCGAGTTCACTTGGTTCGACTTTTGCTTCCAGGCGATCGATCGCCCAAATCAGCCTGTCTAAGCACTGTAAGTAGGCTTGTTTGCTATCCATCACAGTCTTTCCCAATAACATTACTGTCAGTCGATTTTAGATTTTAGATTTTAGATTTTCTCGACAGATGAATCTGGAAGCTGGAACCTTAGTCTAAAATTGTTAGATATCCACGACTGGAGTCCACGGCTTGTATCCGTTTTTGGGCGGGTCACGTCAGCCACCCGGCTGTTAGTTTGATTTTATCCTAGATGCGCCCCGGCTGTTTTTATTTGGGATTTATGAGATTTTGGTGGAATAATTTAGCTGCAATTTAGGAAGGAAATACTAACTAAAACTCAACTTAATTTCCGGTAGCTGACCTCCCCTGTTTTCCTAGTCTAATCAGCACAAAGTATGACAAGTAAATTACATAGATAGCTAAACCAATCATCCCCAACAATCCCAAAAATTGAGGGGTTGTATTAGGGTGAAACATTTGTTTGTAGAGCCAAGGTGGGTCTAACCAAATGCGGCAAAAAGGTTCGTCAATTACCTCAATTTGCGATTTAAAAGCACAGCTTAAGAAGGGAAGTTGAGCTAGAGCGCCCAAACCGCTGTAAACAGTAATCGCCCACCGCCAAGCTGTAAAAGCCAGTTTCAGGGGCGACTGCGGTCGATCGGCAATTTCTTCGTTTAAATCCTCCCAAAACCACAGACTAGCAGGAATTAATGCCCTCCCAATCACCGACGATACAAAGCTCACAGGCAGCGCAGCCATCATCAGGTAAAGTGTAATTGCCAGCAAACTCGCCACCCGCCAATAAATAATCGACAAACGGACGATCGCCTCAGCTTTTGCCACAACAGCCCAAATCAGCACTACCAGCGGGATCGAAATTGTTAATAACACAGACAACCGGTAATCCATCCACACTAGCGGTTGAAACCAAGGCCCGGTGGCTGCCAATAAAAGACTCAACATCTTTGGGAAAATATACTCACTTATTTGTCACAAATTTTACTACAAAAATGCTAAAAAATCAGCAACCAGAACACGGTCTTAATGTTTTAGTTACTGCTACATTTTCTAAGGTACTTGGCGCGCTTTGAAAGGTACTTGAGACACGATAGACGGCAATACGCTTGAGTTAAAACTGTTTATTCTTGAGATATCTCCTTCCCATCCTCGCCCCTTTTGGGGGACGCAAGAGCAAATTCTTGTCACCGTTGGGGGGCGACGGGGAAGCTGACGGATTTGAACCGTATTGGGATAGAGGGCAAATCTCACCATTATTTCAAGGCTCAACCCCTAAAATAAAATTCTCCCGCGCCAAAAGTTAGATTTCGGCGCGGGAGGTTCGGCATAGAGCTAAATGGCTCGTTTATTCCTCGTAGATGCGGCACTCAGCAGCGTCAGGATTGTCGTCGCAAAATTTTTCAAAAGAATTCTTAGGTTTGACTTGCTTTTGGTGGGAAGCTTCTGCTTGCAGTTCTTCAACTGCGTCCCACGCCGCCGCGCATTCCCCGGAAGTGGCGCCCTTGGTGTCACAGACGGTACGAGCGCTTTCTAGTTCTTCTTCAATTTTCTCTTGGATGTTGACGGAGGGTGTTGTTGTCATAAAACTTGTTGGTAGGAAAGTGTAGGAGAATATGGTTGTCCCCGACCTATTTCTAGGTAATGTTAGCACGCGCCTTTGTTTAGTGAGCTTGTTCGGCTAACGGCACGTCCTTAACCCAAATAAAGATGTTTAACCGTTAACGACAGAGCAAGGGAGTAGCTAAGCAGTCGCTTGGTGTCATAACTCAAAAAACGTAGACTTCTAAAGTATACGGCGGGTCAACAGTGGTTTAAGTCTTAGGCTCGAAGCGAGCGTGTCTTTAGACCTGGGCCGTTGACCTTATTAAGTAAGAAAGGTTTTCTTTTTGGATGTTAGTTTGGGTGGGATTTGCTGTTTCGGTCTGGCGACTCCAGCTAATAATAGCTTGAGATGCGCTGCGGTTGCAGCAGCCCAGATAGAAACCATCCATAAGTACGATCGCAGTAGCCGTCTCTACTCCCTGCTTTACTAGCCCCTAGGCGGATTCTAGTCCACAGGCATCAATGTAGGTCGAGCCAACCTTACTTTTGATGAAAACATTACACGAGGTTGGTGTGTCAAACTGTATTGAGCTTTATCTTTTAAGATTTAGCTGAACACAGCATTTAACAGTTAACAGATTAAGGGGACTCTCATGTTAACTTATGTTAACACAAGAACGGCAATCGATGGGGAATCGATCGCCCAAGAATAGCGTCCCCCCAGTGGCCGGTTCCAGTTAGCCTAATGTATAGAAATAGTTTTATAGAGAAGTTTGCCTTATGTACACCCAAAACCAAATGCAATGGGTCAGCGCTTTATCAACCCGTCCCTCTTTGGAATCCGCCCTCAAAGAAGTTGTAGAACAAGCCGATCGCGACCTAGAAGGCCAGGCCGATTTAGCACTGATATTTATCTCGTCTGCCTTTGCCAGCGAGTATTCTCGGCTGATGCCTTTACTCCGAGAAATGCTGCCAGTACCCGCGATCCTGGGATGTGGCGGGGGAGGAGTCATCGGCACGAACCGGGGGGGCCTCACCGAAGAAGTCGAGGGATCTCCCGCAGTCAGCCTCAGTCTGGCGCGCTTGCCGGGAGTGAATGTCAGAACTTTTCATGTCGGTTCAGAAGAACTGCCCGACTTAGACAGTCCCCCGGATACTTGGGTGGATCTCTTGGGCGTGCCGGCCCAGGAAGAACCGCAGTTCATCATCTTGGCTGACCCCTTTTCCGCAAAAATTAACGATTTGCTCCAAGGGCTAGATTATGCCTATCCGGGCGCGGCGAAGGTAGGGGGACTAGCCGGGGGGGACGGTGCGGGCAGGGGCGCGGCGCTGTTTTGCGACTATCAGCTTCACCGAGAAGGGACGGTTGGGGTAGCTTTGAGCGGCAATATAGTTTTGGAAACGATCGTCGCTCAAGGCTGCAGGCCGATCGGGCATCCTTATCGGGTGACGGAAGGAGATCGCAATATTTTGCTGAAACTCGAAGAACAAACTGATGATATCGGCAGCGGGGGCATCGAGCGATCGCCCTTAGAGGCTTTGCGAGAGTTAGTTCAAACTTTGAGCGAAGAAGACCGAGAATTAGCTCAGCACTCGTTATTTGTAGGCTTAGTCAGCGATGAATTCAAGCTGAAATTAGAGCCGGGAGATTTTTTAATCCGCAATCTATTGGGAGTAGATCCGAAAGTGGGGGCAATTGCGATCGGCGATCGAGTCCGTCCGGGACAGCGCATCCAATTTCACCTGCGGGACGCGCGCACCTCCGCAGAAGACCTAGAAATGCTGCTTGATCGCTATCAGCGGGCCGCCGAGTACAGTGGTACATCCAGCGCCGGCGCCTTGATGTTCTCTTGTCTGGGGCGCGGTGAAGGGCTTTACGGCCAGTCGAACTTTGACTCCCGACTGTTCGGCCGATACCTCAAAAACATCCCCCTGAGCGGCTTTTTCTGCAACGGCGAAATCGGCCCCGTCGGCGGTAGCACATTTCTGCACGGCTACACCTCCGTATTCGGGATTTGCCGCCAAAATTCATAGTCAGTAGTCATTAGTCAGTAGTCAGTTATTATTTGTTCGTTGTTTGTTCTAATAACTAATAACCAATAACCAGTAATATCATGTCCGCTCGATTACCCTTAATACGGTAGGGGCGGGTTCACGAAAAATATCTGCCAATAATTGACAATCTCAAAAACCCGCCCTTTTTTTTAATCGCGGTCACTCGATCGGACATGATATAACAAATCACAAATCACAAATCACAAATCACTAAAAGCGGCAGTCGCCTGCCGCTTTTAGCTGTAACTAGATGTCTGGAAACCTTAGAAAGTAAAGGTAGTACGGAGGAGTCCGACCCAGATATCGTCGTTTCTGTGGTTGTGTTCGGGATTTAGAATCACGTAAACCCCCGGTGTCACGGAAATAAAGTCATTGACTTGGAAGCGATAGAAACCCTCTAAGTGGTAAGAGGTGTCACCATCTTTTTGCCGGCGTCCGTCCGCTCTTCTGACATCGCTATCGGTAACTTTTGGCGGTACACCGAAGACAAAACCGAGGAGGTTGCCTTGCCGCCCAAAATCTGCCAGGGCCAAAGTGACAGCAGCGTTTTGGATGGTAGCGTCATTGTTGCCACCCCGCAGTTGTTCAGCCTTGGTGTAACCGTACCAACCGCCAATCTGAAAGCGACGGCTGGGTTTGAAGTTAACTTGCACGCCAAAGTTATCTGATCCAGTGGCTGATTGACCGAAGGGCCGGTTAGCCAAGGAACTGCCGGTACCGCCCATGAGACCCACATCACCTGCCCGATTGTATTTCCGAGTGTAAGTCAGGCTCAAATTAAACGGGTTGCTAAAAAAGCCGATCTGACCCAAAGCGCTGAAAGAACCGTCGAAAACGCCCCTGCCATTTGCGGGGTTGGGAGCATCGCCCTCGGAGGCCAGATAGCCCGCAGTAGCTCGGAAGTTGCCCAAGTTGTAACTCATACTTGCGCCAGCTCCCTGCGGTCCGCGGTGTACGGCCGGGTTGCGAACTCCAAATCTGGATAGAGTGCCATTACCCGTAGCGTCACCAAAGGTACTAGTAGCAGGCGCGTCTCCAATTTCATTTAGGTCAAGTCCTCTAGGACCGACAAAGAATGTAGCGTTACCTAGCGGGAACCGATACCACACTTCATCTAGTGTGAAATTGTTGTTCTCAGCCCCATCCTGGGCTACGCGAGTCATGTTAGTACCCGTAATTGCTGAGTAGTTAGGGACGTTACCCGCTTGCAAGCGGGTTCTGAGCAAGTCTCGACCGGTGAAGCTGGTCAATAAGTTCAAGCGCACCCGGTAGCTGAAGTCGGTGACTGTTTTGTCGTCGTCGTCGTCAAGGCGGATACCCTCTCCGACAAAGGTGTCGGTGACGGCAAAAACGGCTTCTCCGAGCAGTTTGGTGGTAGTGGAGAATTGATTGGCTTCGAGTTCTGCGGTGCGAGCTTCTAGGCCGTCTACTCGTCCGCGCAGGGTAGCGAGTTCGGCTGCAAATTCTTCTTGCAGGCGTTGCAGGATGGCTAAGTCGTCTCGGGTAACTAAGTTACCTGTTGACCCAATTAGTTGGGTTATCTGGTCTAAGCAAGCGTTGACGCCGGCTGCAAATTCGTAGCGAGTCAGGGCGCGGTTGCCGCGGAAGGTGCCGTCGGGATAACCTACGATACAACTGTAGCGTTCGACTAGGGATTGCAGGGCTTGGAATGCCCAATCTGTCGGGCGCACGTCGGAGAGCTGAGTGACTGATGTCACCTGGGACATGGTTCCCGACGGTTGGGCCGGCAGTGCTTGGGGAGCAACAGGGACGATGGGGCCGCCCATTCCTCCGGGTACTGTCTGAGCAATTTCTACCTTAGTAGCTGGGGTAGTAGCTGGGGTGCTGGCGACTGCTGGCACTTCAATTTTCCCAGCAACTTCTGTCTGGCTGATTTGCTCTGCCAAGTCTGATGCTTGGGGCGAGGGTTCGGCAGTGCCTGCTGCTGCTAGGGGTTCAGTCGCTGCTGCGCTGGCCGGAGCGATTGGGGCTGCTAACTCGATGTCGCTCCCTGTTGTTTGCAGTGCTGTTTGCAGTGCTGCGGCGCTGGTTTCTGGTTCGATTGAGGCGATTTTTTCAGCGTCTGCTTCCTTAACGACCGGGGTTGGGGCCGCTTCGAGGCTGCTGTTTAAAGCCAGGTTTTCTGGGGCAGCAGGGGCTGCTGCAACTGGTTCTGCAACTATTTCTCCAACTATTTCTGCAATTTTTGACTCAGATGACTGAGCTTTAGCTAGTTGGTTGGCTTCAGGGGTTGCGGTCGCTTCTGCGGCGATCGCAGTGGCACTCATGACTGATGATAGCCCCAGAATTGCCGGGGATACTAGCAGTAAATTCCAAAAAGTTCTGTTCATTTTCCTCACACCTTCACACTCTATTCAACTCGACGAGCAGCAATTCCCAACTGCTAATTTTTGTGGTTGCTTGCCTGTTGACAATAACTGCCAAAATAGAACCTATCCATAACTGTTGATTCACAGTAGGCGTGTCTACTTCTGCTTGAACGTAGGGGCTGGGCCCTTGTACCCCCAGGCATCAATTCAGGTCAAGCCCACATTACATTACAGTAGATTATACCATCACGTGCTAATTTCATCTCTCGATCGCCCGACTTGCTTGAATTGCTCTGCGGGCGATCGATAACTGGTTCGACGGGTTCAACCACAATCTGCCTGTAACTGACAACTGCCCAGAGTCCTCGGTTACGCCCGACTTAACAGACAGTTATAGGTAGGATTGTGGCTGCTTGTCGCATCCCTTATACAGCTTTATCTCCTATAATGTCAAGGTTTTTAACCTAAGTTTAAACCTCGCAACCCGGCAGGGGCTATTTTCCCGCCATGAGTGGGGAACTGAGACTTAAAGGCTGGTAGATTGACCCGATCCAAACCAAAGTTCAGGCTTGACCAATTTTGGTTTTTTGAGGCCCGCTGCCGTCGGGACTTGCCAGGACGATCGCCATTTTTGAGACGGCTCGTCGGCGGATTTAATTTCCCGCTACTTTAACACAACTTTTTTGTTATTTAAGTGCGACTGCAACTGGTGGTGCTTGACAATTCCCGCATCCAGGATACCCGCCACGTGATTCATTCCGAAAGCAGACTCAGGATCCAGAAATAAAAAACCTGTATCCGATAAAGGAACCCCCGAATTTATCTCGCGCAAGTCAATCTAAAATCTAAAATCTAAAATCGATTGACCCGCTGTTGGCGCAGGGAAAGCTCACTTGCTTGACCGATCGACTATGCCCGATATTCCTAGCGGTTTGAACGATGTTTTTGCCTAGGGACGATCGCAGGAGTTTAGTGCTAAGCTGGCTAAAATGCCAAACTCAAAAATTGAGCTGCTGTCAGAACAAAAAACCGAAACGCTGTGGGTGGGCAAGTTATACCATTTTCGATTTTCGATTTTCGATTAAAGAATTGGAAATAACTGATGACATACAAGTTGGAAACATCGGCATACACTTGCATTATTTTGGGTAACTGGTATTAGTAAAAAAGTGAGGTTTTATGGAAGATTTTGGTATTATTATTGCCTGCTGCGACCAAGATTATCTGTTTGCTAAGGGTTGCTGTGCTAGCATCCGCTATTTCCTGGGAGATGTGCCGATTTGTCTGTTGATTGACGGTACGTTTTCTGTGAGTGCTTTGGAAAAAGCCTATGGGGTGCGGGTTATCGATCGCACAACTGTTTCTGAAGAAGTTCTCAGGAAAAGAAGTTTTGGTTGGGGCAAAACTAAAATGATTGCTTTCTGGGAAAGTCCTTGGTCAAATTTTATGGTTTTGGATGCCGATACGATCGTCTGGGGCGATGTTCTCAAATTGGCTAACTTTCAAGAGTTTGATTTTATTGTAGACAAGCCTTGTTACGATTACCCGGATGCGGAGATTTCGGAATTTTTCTTTGACATTCCGGGCGTTGAGAAGCATTTCCCGAATTTTCGTTGGTCGGAATCGCGATCGAACTATTTCTGCACGGGTACTTTCTTTGCTAAGCGCGGCGTTTTTAGCTTGGAAGAATACGTAGAAATTTTAGATTTTACGGCGGCAAATCCGGGGATATTTAAGTACGGAGAAATGGGGTTTTTGAACTTTATGATTTTCCGGGCGGCCGGGGAAAATCGACTGCGGGTGCAGAATGTGGATATGCAGTTGTTGGTGCCGGATTTTGACCAAGATTTGCTGAGGAAGCAGTTTCCGGTTGAGTCAAGCGGGCCTGGGGGCGATCGCACTCAGGCGACGGTGATTCACTGGTGCGGGCCGAAGCCGACTTTATCTACTGGGAAAGTTTACTCGGAACCGATGAATTTTTGCCGCCGCAAGTGTGAGGAGGATGTTTGGAACCGCACGGGTTTGGCTGCCGAGATGTCGCTGCAAGTTGAGGATTTACAGCGATCGATCTACGTGTATAAGAATAAGTTTAAGAAGAAGTTTCGGCAGTTGGCGGGCAAGTAAGTAGGATTTTTTAACCGCAGATGTCAGCGGATGAACGGGGATGCACGCGGATTTGGGCTTACCCTTCGAGGGGTAAAGTTGGCCCGGCTGGGGGTAAAACTTGGCGGTGAACGCTTACTTTGTGGCTTTCCCGCTGAGTTTGCATTTCGACGGCGATCGCCTCAAATTCGACTTCCATGCAGCCGTAGGGAATCTCTAACTCGACACTTGCTCGCACATTTCCCAACCCGTTAGCTTTAAATTCGGTAATCCAGCGAGGCCCGTCGAGAATCAGGTAGGTTTGGCGATCGTACACCCAAACTTTCACATAAATCCGGGGCATTAATTCCGGGAGTTGCACTTGCACTTTTACAGCCTGGCCCGCGATGATTTCGGCCCGCGGCAATTCCAAAATCGGCATCGGTACTAACTCGTCTTCTGGCAAAACGTAGGGAGTTGGAGGAGTGTCTTCTGTGGCGACTATTCTGGTTTTTTGAGCAACTTGTTTCGGCTGCGGGGGTTCGTCAAAAACGACAAATTCTCTGGCTTCTGGGCTAGTAGATTTGGGATCGGAAATTGTTTCGCTGGTTTCGGGTTGCTGCTGGGTTGGGCTGCTTTCTTCCACAACGGCAATTTCGTCGCTGCTATTGGTGGCGGCTGTTGGATTTGGTGACAGGGTGGTTGCTTTCAGCCAGTCGGGGGATTCACCGTTGCTGGCTAGGGAACTCAGTCGCGACCAAAATCGACTTTCGACGTTTAAGGTTTGAAATGCCTGTTTTGTGGGTGCTGGCGCGGTTTCTGGGGCGGTTGTTTCTAATTCTGGGCTGTTTTCGGGTTTTTGGTCGATCGCTCCGATTTCGGCTGTTTGAGTGGGATTTGAGATGTCTGAGGGTTTGGTTTGTGGGTCGATCGACTCTGGGGCAGTTTGAGGCGAATCGGAGATTTCCGACAGCAATTGCGATCGGCTGCTGTCGGGGAGTTTGTTACCGAATGCGGGCAATTCTAGACCGCCTGCACTTGGGGTGTGACGCGAAGCCAGTAGAGGGGGTAGGGCTTCAGTGGTTGGGACTTCAGCAGGGGAGGGAGGGTCTAAGGATTTTTCTACTAGCTTGAGGAAGGATATATTTTTGGCGCTTCCAGACGGTTTTGAGGCTGTTGGGGAGGGTTCGGCTTGATGCTTTTCTTCGAGGAAATTGTCTTTAATTTCCTCTAGAAGGTGCTCTAAACGGGCTGTAATTGTGAATAGTTTGGTGGCTAGGGTGACGCCGCCGCTGCTGAGAATTGCTTCTCCTAAAATGAGGCGGCTTTTACACTCGGTTGGGATGTAGGTGACGCAGGCAAAGATGCAGGGGGGAACTTGTTCTGGCATTGGCTGCTGGATTTCTGCGAGAATTTTTGAGGTTTGGGGGTCGCGCAGGTAAATTTGCAGTTGTGCTGAACCGATGAGTTGTTTGAGTTCTAGCGCTTCGGAGTCGGGGATGAGAGTTGCTGTTTTTCTGCTTTGTTGGGGGTGTTGCGGGTTTTGGGGAATGTCGATTTTGCCGGAAATGATTAAGGGGCGACCGAGTTGGGTGACGAAGGTTTCTCGATCGAGGTGGAGGAGGAGTTGGACGCCCGGTTTTGGTTCGGGGGTTTGGGGAATAGGAAATTGGTAGATTTTGGTCTGCTGCGGTGCTGAATCGGCTGCTGGGATTTGGGTTGGTGCGGGGCGATCGACCGGGGAAGCGATTTGTGGGGCTGCGCGATCGATCGGTACTACGTTTTCTGAGTCTGCGGCGGAAGCTGGGGGTTCGAGGTCGATCGGCGGTAGCGGTTCGGAGGTTTCCGATTCTGCGGGCAATACTTCTAACTGAACGCCGTACTGCCAAGGTTTTAGTGGTGTTGCTTTGGGATCTGGCAAGCAGGATAGTTCCCACAGTCCGGGTTTGAGCCTGGTGTAGGGAATGATCACGACTAATCCTTCGGGGTTGGTGCGGGCCGATCGGCTTTGGACTTTCCGCTGCGCCCCTTGGTCGAAGGAGGTATGGGTAACGCGAATTTCGATGTCGGTGTTGGGGTGCTGAATGCGAGCAACCACGCGGTATTTACCTTCTAGAATTTCCACGTCGGAGGTTTCTAGGGGCAACCAGGCGCGATCGCCCTCTTTCTGTAGCAAAAATTCTAATTTTTTCATCTTTCTTTCCCCTTGAAGGCTCCCGCTTGATTCGTCACAGGTTGGTGGTGGTTTGTTGAGCGACAGCTACAGATATTAAATTACTTATGTTTTATAGCCTATCACCACTGTCGGTCAAGAGGCCCACTTACCAAGGACTGCCGATTATGCTGAATGCTGCCCAATAATAGGGATGGGATAAATCTTTGCTGTCGAGTTTGGGGATGGACGGGGGCAATGGAATGTCGCCTCGCGCACTTCGCAGTTGACCGCCTTCGATCGTCACTTTGCCTTCGATCGCAGCGATTTGTGCTTGCCGCATTGCTTCAGCTTTAATGATTGGAGGGTCGTTTGGCCTGCGGATTCTTAACTGCTGGTAAAACTCTGTCATCAGGGCGAGAGTCCCCGCATCGCTGACGTACCACAGGCTGGCGAGGGCTGATTTTGCTCCCGATTGCAGCGCTAAACCGGCAAATCCGAGTTCTGCTTCTTTGTCTCCCAAGGCGGTTCTGCAGGCGCTTAATACTAATAGTTCGAGGGGCGGATTGTTCCATTTTAAATCTCTCATTTGATCGAGACCGAGTTGGGTGTCCCAAAATTGAATGTAGGAGTTATTTGGGGTTCCTGGGCGGAATTCTGCGTGGGTGGCAAGGTGGATGATTCCGTATTTTTGTTGCAGTCGCTGGGATTGCAAGTTTACTAGGGTGAAGTCTTGGTTGAGAAAGGATTGACCGGGCCACTGTCGGGCGATCGCGCCGAGTTCTAATGGAACTGCTGGCAGCGGTTCTTTGTTCGCCGTTTCTGCGAAATCTGATGCTCCCATTGCTAGGACTTGCACGTTTCTGATGTCGGTGTAATTGCTGTCTGTGAGTTTGAAGGCGGGGATGCGGGCGAGGCTGTATTTTTGGATCAGAAATTGCTGTCCGTCGTGCATTGCTGCTAGGGGTACGGTTCGCAAACCTGCGCCGACGCAGAACAGCAATGTTTCAATTTTTGCTGTTTGCAAATCTGTTTCTAGGGGTGCAACTATCCATTTGTAGAGTTGTTGGGCTGGTTCTAGATAGGTGGTGGTGTTTAGTTTTACGGGGTTGGTGATTTCGCTACCGAATTCTTGGACTACTGAGAGCAGTTTCTCTTGTTTGGCTTCGGGGACGCTGCGGAGAATGGGCGGGCGATCGGGCAATATTAAGATTAATTCTAGTTGGTCGGTGCGGGGGATAGCGTAAATTAAAGCTGGTTTTTTCTTGGTTTGAACTGCTAGACGGGAGAGAGTTTTTGATATTGCTTCGGCCGTTTTCGCACGGGTTTCAAAGTCTTGTTCAAAGTATGTTTGATACTCTTCTTCCCAGCTTTCTTCGATTCTGGTTACGGCTTCGGTGAGGTTTCCCCGATCGAGCAAATTTCTCATTTCTTGCCCGCCCGGCCCGCCCTGGTCTGTGTTTTGGGCAATTGTAGCGAGGTTCGCGGTGCTCCAGCAGAAAAATATTGCTATCACACAGTAAAAAATAGCTTTTTTAATTTTTTTCTGAGTCGTGTGTTTTTGGCGTTGCTGCTGGGATTGGTACTGCATGATTTTGGGGCGGTTAATAGCGCCGTTGGCGGCAGCAGTTGGCAGACGTTGGGATGTGGGTGGGAATTTTGACCCCCTCGCATCCAGGATACAAGCCCCCTGATTCATCCGTCCAGAAATAAAAAACCTGTATCCGAGAAACTTCCCCCCCGAATTTATCCGTGGGGTGAATGCTTCATTCAATTCTTTAATCTAAAATCTAAAATCTAAAATCTAAAATCGATTGACTGTGCTGGCGATCGCCGCACGATTATAGCATTCAAGAGCAACCGCAAATATCTACCGTAGGGTGTGGATACCAGCAGCAACAGAGGCCGCACGCCAAGAAATTGACCATTTATGTAAAAGTTTGTAAATTATGCAGGGGTTTTGCATAAACAGGACTTACGCAAAAAACTGAGATGTTGCACCATTTTCAATAATCCTTTTATGAACAGGCTTTCCGGCCTGTTCCACAAAAAATTCATCTTTTGTGGAACGGGCCGAAGAGCCCGTTCTTAAGAATGGTGCAAGATGTGAGTTTAACCGGCATTAGCTATACGGGCGTCTTTGAATTTTTGCGACACATCCGCACTTCTCAGGTTGAATCGAGTTTTGTCTTGGTATTAAGTGAGGAATACCCTGCATCGATCGCCGATATATTGAGTTACCTCAGTAGATATATTCTCTGTATTTACTTATTTTAAAATAGTTATATTTTTCGCCCCAACTTACTTAAAGCTCGACTGGTTAATTGTTTGGTCTCGGATATCTGCCAGGTTATTTCGTACAATTCGTCGAGACTGCCTTTTGCCTAAGATTTTGCATGAAAATCTCCTAGTTTTTTAGAATCATTGGCGGCGGTTGCCAAGAATTGAGCAACATAAATAAAAACACTTAATTATTTAGAGAATTTTACGCTAGGCGGGCGATCGCTTTTTTCTTCTTTTCTCCTAAATAACTAAAGCCTTCTTGCTTCTACTATACATTGTGTGCGATCGAACCAGATCAAGTGCGTTAGCGCAGCCCTCGAAGAGGATCGCGATCCGATTGGGGGATGTGTCTTAGTATTTCTTCACATATCCTGATTTCGGTCTATGATATATGCCTTATGGCGTATTTGTGTTTAAAGCCCGTTACCGCGTACCGCTGATGAGTCAATCAACCAATTCACCGCTATCCCAACCAGTTTCTCGAAGAACCGCCCTCAAATTCCTCGGAGTCGGTGCCGCAGGCGGGCTGCTGGGCTACTCTCGGTTTTCCAAGCCAGAGCCCGCCGTTTTTGTGCAAGATTCTCTTGACTTGCCGCGAATGCTGAATAACCGCAAAACCGTTGCAGTTGTAGGCGCAGGCTTAGCAGGGCTCGCCTGTGCTTACGAGCTATCCCAGCGAGGTTTCGCCGTAACATTGCTCGACAAATCGCCCCAACTCGGCGGTAAAATTGCTAGTTGGCCGATACAAGTCGGGAACGAAACTTTTATGATGGAACACGGTTTCCACGGTTTTTTTCCGCAATACTACAACCTCAAAAGTGTGGTTGAAGAACTAGAAATTACCGATAACTTTATATCTTTAGAATCCTACGCCGTTCTGTTTAGAGACGGCAAATACAAACCCGAAGTTTTCCGTCCCAACCATTCAGCTTTTCCCTGGAATATAGTTGACTTGGGGATATCTTCTCCCAATCGGCTCAAGTGGGGAATCAATCTTACAAAACCCGCTCACTGGCAAGTATTTCGAGAAATCGGCGGTTTTCAAACTCAAAAAAGTTTTGCTCGCCTCGACAATATATCAGTAGCCGACTGGGTAAAAGGTGAATTTCCGCGCGGACTTTATGACTTGTATTTTCTGCCTTTTGCCAAATCCAGCCTCAACGCTCCAGACGAATTGAGCGCGGGAGAATTAATGCAATTTTTTCACTTTTACTTTTTCGGAAATCCAGAGGGTTTAGCATTCAACGGTACGCGACAAGATATGGGTACGAGTTTGGTGCAGCCTATTGCCAGAGCAATTGAAAGCAAAGGCGGCAAAGTATTGACAGATGTCGCAGTCAGTGAAATTCGCTGGGAAAACGGCAAGATTGATTCTCTGAGTTATCAGTCAGGAGACGTGCAAAGTAAAATACCTTTTTGGGTGAAGCGAAACAGGCTATTAACTGATAGCAACTCTACCGAATATTTCGGCGCTGGGGACAGCGTATTTGCCGCCGCACCGTCGGGAAAAGAGGCAATTTCTCTGAGCTGCACTCACCAAGGCTGCACAGTTCAGAAACAAAACGACGGTCAATTTCACTGTCCTTGTCACGGGGCAGTTTTTGATGCCGAAGGGCGAGTTGTCAGCGGACCTGCTCAGCGGGATTTGCCTCGATTTAAGGTAGTTGATGAAAAAGCCGATGAGGTACAGTTGGTCTCCGCCGCGACCACTTCCAAGACGCAAAATTTGGGAGAAACATTGAAGGCTGATTATTATGTTTTGGCGGCCGATGTTCCGGGGATGCAGCATTTGTTTAGTTTGGCTAGCGGTGAGGTGAATTCGCAGGTGCAGAGTCGGATCGAGAGTTTGAAAATAGCCGATCCGTTTGCGGTGGGCCGTTTTTGGTTCGATCGCGAATTTCCCTGGGAACACAGCAATTTCAGTTCGCTTTCCGGCTACAAACTGACTGACAGCATTACGCTTTACCACCGAATTCAGGATCAGTTCATAGAGTGGAATCAGAAAACTGGCGGTAGTGTTGTGGAACTGCACGCTTATTGTTACAAGGAGAAAGAATTTCCGAATCAGGAAGTTTTGCTGGCGACTTTTGAGCAAGAATTGTACGAAATTGTACCGGAATTAAAAGAGGCAAATATGCTGCACCGGGAATTGGTAAATCAAAAGAATTTCTCTGGATATCCGCCCGGTAGTTATGCAGAAAGACCAGAAACTTGCTGCGCTGTTCCCAATCTTTTGTTTGCGGGAGATTGGGTAAAAATGCCGTTTCCGTGCGGTTTAATGGAAAGGGCAGTTAGCAGCGGTTTGTTGGCAGCTAATGCTATTTTATATCAGGAGGGTTTGCAGAGGCGAGCGCTCTTGACGGTGAATCCCGAAGGCGTGTTAAAAATCTAAGGTTTGCAGTGGGGCGGGCTTTATAAATCGTCAATCATCGGCTGGTATCCTCGGTGAAACCCGCCCCCAGCCCTACCATTTTAGATTTTAGATTTTAGATTTTAGATTTGAAGAAATGGGAATGACTGATCCAATAAGGGTTTAGAGGTTTCCTACAGTTGCATTCTTTTTTTAAGATTAGTTACGGTTTGCGGGGGTGGTTTCGCTGAGGGGAAAAGGCAGAGCTTGCGAACCAAAAAAATATCTGCGTTAAGCGGGGTGGATATGCGGTTAAAATATTATTGAATGAGTATAAAGCAATAATAAATGCTAAATAGTAACTGCAAAGTTCGCAATAAATCTGTAACGTTTGATGCTTTTGCAACAGAATACGATTTCGTGACCTCGTTGCAAAACCAGAACGATTTCTTTACTAACAACCTATCTGTCAGCAAAGGTGCAGTATTAGATATTGGCTGCGGTTCGGGAATTCTTGCTTTTGAATTAGCCCAGTATTACGATAATGTTGTAGCCGTCGATTTGTCAGCAAAAATGCTAGATATAGCGCGTCAAAAACGCTCAGCACCCAACATCGAGTACATCCAAATGGATGCCAGTCAATTAGCGCTCGATCGCCAATTTGATTTAATAGTTAGTGCTGCTACTTTTCACCACCTGCCCAACCTCCCCACCACCCTCTCAACCATTAAAAAAATGTTAAATCCGCACGGCAAAGTCGTCTTTTTAGATAATATTTCGGAAGTCGAAACACCTGCTACAATAGGCTACATATTAGGTGCAGCGAGAGATTTTAATCCCGACTGTTCCACCTACGGATTTCGCAATGCTTTAAGACTATTAAAATTTAGATTGTCGCCAGGGTGGTTGAAGCATTTAGCTAGCGATAGGTATTTGTCTGAACGGAGATTTAGAAAAATTTACGGTCGTTGCTTTCCGGGCTGTTATTTTGTAAAATTGGGTTGTTTTATGGGCGTAATTTGGGAATATTTGTAATGCAAAACAACGCGATAAAATCGGTAGCTGGAAAAGGGGAAAAAACTCACATCCGCCAGTTGGGCATTAATCTCGATCGCTGGTATGCGATCGCCCGCAGCAGCGAGGTGCAAACTCAGCCGCTAGCTGCGAAAATCTGGAATCGGGCGATCGTACTTTTCCGCGACAGTGCAGGCAAAATCAACGCTTTAGAAGATAGATGTCCGCACCGACAAGTTAAACTCAGCCACGGCAAAGTTAAAGGCGATTTAATCGAATGCGCTTACCACGGATGGCGGTTAAATGCAAGGGGAGAATGTGCCGAAGTCGATTATTTAGCAGAAAATCAAAAGCTACCTAACTGCAAAATTCGCTCCTATCTAGTCAAGGAAAAAAACGGTTTTATCTGGCTGTTTCCCGGCGACGAAACCCAAGCAGAAAAAACTCATTTACTGGATTTGCCAGAGTGGGAACATCTCAATTATATTGCCACTGTTTCAGTCATCGACTGTCAGGCACACTATTCATTTTTAATTGAAAACTTGATGGATATGTACCACGGGCACTTGCACGATGATTGGCAAGCTTGGGCAAATCCAGTGTTAGATACTTTAGAAGAAAACGAGCATCAAGTAACTGCTCGCTATCAGGCACAAAGTTATTACAAAATAGATAAAATTTGGTCAATTTCTCAGTTATTTTTTAAGTCTTTGCGCCGACTGCACCCGGAACCGCTAGAGGTGAGTTATGTTTACCCGCACTGGGTTTCAACTTTGGGAAGCGACTTTAAGATTTACTGCTTGGTTTGTCCGGTGAGCGAAACAGCAACTCGCGCTTATTTAATTCATTTTACCTCATTAAATGCGTTTTGGCGGCTGCACAAATTGCCTGTTTGGTTTCGCAGGTTTATCAAAGATAGTTGCTTCGGCGCGGCTCAAAAGTTATTAGATGGTTTGGTGCGGCAGGATGTGTTAATGATTGAAGAAGAACAGCAGGCTTTTTTGCAGAATTCAGAAAGAAAAAGTTATGAATTAAATCGGGCTTTAGCCAGCGTGCAAAAGTTGATAAGAAGTCAGGGGGAAAATGGGTAATTCAGCCGCAGATTGAAGCCTACAGCGGGACGAATGAAACCAGCCTGCACAAGCTAAGTTGAGAGTTCGCCTTTCCAAGCTTGAGCATGGTATTCTAGCAGCAAGGAAAATTGACTTTCGGGAAGCAATTACCAACCACACCTAACACAGGAACCAAGCATGAACCGTGTCAGCATCAAGGGTGAGGAACACCCCATTAGGAAAATCTTTAGCGATGACTTTATGTTTACCATTCCCCTCTACCAGCGTCCCTATGCTTGGACAAATGAGCAAGCTGGGGAACTGCTGGAAGACCTGCTAACATCATTGGGAGATGGTAACGACACGATTGATCAACTCAACCCGTACTTTCTAGGCAGCATTGTTTTGATCAAATCTGGGCCGCCAGAGGCTGAAATTGTAGATGGTCAGCAACGTCTAACAACTCTCACCATACTACTAGCTGCTCTCAGGGAATCATTGCCAACACAACACGCCAATGACTTGACCACTTATCTATACCAAAGAGGCAGCTTAATCGCGGGTATAGATAATCGTTACCGTCTGACTTTGCGCGAGCGAGATGCAGAATTTTTCAAGGAATATATTCAAAATGAAGGTGGTATTAACAAGCTCCAAAAATTAAACAATGCTGAGCTGATGGATACTCAGAAGCTTATTAAAGAAAATGCACATTTATTCTTGCAACGTTTGCAGACTATCGCTGAATCCCACCGTATACGTCTTGCCCAGTTCATCATTACCCAGTGCTTCTTGGTAGTGGTTTCTACGCCTGACTTTGACTCTGCTTATCGGATATTTTCTGTGTTGAACAACAGGGGATTGGATCTCTCCATAACTGATATCTTGAAAGCGGACATTATTGGAAAAATACCCGAAAGCCAACAAGAAAAATATACTAAAAAGTGGGAAGATACCGAGGAGGAGCTGGGACGCGAGTTATTCAAAGACTTGTTTTCTCATATTCGGATGATTAAAGAAAAGAAAAAACTTAGCAAGAGTATCCTTAAAGAGTTTCAGGAAAACATCAATCCTGCGGCAGGGTCTCAGCAATTCATTGATGAAATTTTAGCTCCTTATGCTAAGGCTTTTTCGGAAATTCACAACTCAACCTATGAAAGCGAGCGGCGTGCCGAGGAAATTAATCAACTATTTAAATGGTTAAACAAAATTGAGAATGTTGACTGGATACCGCCTGCCATTTTCTACCTATCGCGTAACCGTAATAACCCCGATAATTTGGTGCGTTTTTTTACAGATTTAGACCGCCTTGCGGCAGGTTTAATGATTGTCCGCGCCAATATTAATAAACGGATTGAACGTTACAGCAGATTGCTTACTGCTATTGAACAAGAGGAAGATTTATTCAATTCCAATTCACCGCTCCAGTTTACTCCTGAAGAGTCAAACAATATCCTTAGAGTCCTCGATAGTGACCTTTACCTAATCCAAAAAATTCGTCTTTATGTTTTGCTGCGCTTAGATGCTGCCCTGTCAGAAGGTGAAGCATCTTACAACTTCTCCAAAATTACTGTCGAGCACGTACTTCCCCAAAATCCAGGGGCTAATAGTGAGTGGATGAATTGGTTTCCTAGTCAGGAAGAGCGCGATCAATATGTACATCGTCTTGGCAACTTAGTTTTACTATCTGGTGCGAAAAACACTCAGGCAAAAAATTATGATTTTGATGTGAAAAAGCAGAAGTATTTCACTACTAAAACGGGCGTTTCACCCTGTGTGCTTACTACCCAAGTGCTGCGGGAACAGGAATGGACGCCAGAAGTAATCGCTCGACGGCAGAAAGAGCTGATTAATGTTCTCAAGAATCTTTGGCGCTTATAGGATAATTGAATTTGATATCAAATCGCTCTTATCTGTCCATCAGCACAAAACCATCTGCGTCCATCTGCGGTAAAAAAATCTAAATTCCGCCAGCACAAACTTTACTTTTTAGCCCGCTGCTGCTGGTAAACGCTGACAACTTTATCGGCATAAGTAGCAGTGGCGCCACTTTTGCAAGCTGCGGATTCGCCAGTCATCCACCAGCAAGCGGCGCGGCGTACAGCGGCTGTTTCATTGTTGCTGCTAGCTTTGTATTCGTCGCGCAGCAAATCGCCCACGATACAGGTAACAATTGATTTGGCTTTTGTCGCGTCAGCCTCAAATTGTTGCGGTGTTAAATCTTGTTTGGTACAGAATTTTGCCCAGCGGGAAATATTGTTCGGTAAAACTTGCCACTGACTGTACATTCCGTCATTTGCGGCTTGTGGCGGGGCGGCTTGTCGCAGCGCTTCTACGAGGGCGGAAACTTGCGCGTCGGTGACTGATTGCGCTGCTGCTGGAAGTGCTTGCAATCCGAGGCTAATTATCAGGCTGCCGAATAGTAGATTGGTTTTTGCGATCGATTTAAAATTCATTCACAATGCCCTGTTTGATTTAAAGTTTGTTTCCTCAAACAAGGTTTACTATTTTGTCGATCGAATACCTCTGTCTTAAGTATGATTTGCTTGTAGAATGGACTGTCGATCGCGCTTACGAGAGAAATTGCCGATCGACTGCGATAAAATTATGGAAGTACAACCAGCGAAATTCAATGAAAATGCCTACCAGCGATAGCTACCGCGAGTCCCTAATTGAATCTCTCAAAGATGCCGAACACGCTGGTGGTTTTATCGGGGCTATCTTAGAAGAAAAAGACCCTGAACCCGCACTCCTGAGAAATGCCATCAGAAAGGTAATTGAGGCTAAAATCAGGATGAATGCTCTTTCTGATTCAGCAAAAGAACATCACGAAAAACTCGATAATATCCTGACTGAAAGCGGCGGTTTGGAAATTTACTGTTTGGTAGAATTGCTCGAAGCATTAGGATTTAAACTAGAAATTACTGTCGCAGATACTGAGTTGCCCGCTGACTCGAAATCAACGGATTTTGGGGAATCAGAATTATCCCCCGAACCAGCTAATTTCTAGCTGATTGTAGCCTTATTTCGATCGCAGTAAAGGTTAATCTAGATTATCGGTTGTGTGGGGGCGGGTTTATATAAATTGTTTGCGGGTATTA
>NZ_JAUBUY010000027.1:0-63198 GCF_036705565.1 Microcoleus sp. AT8-B5 | reverse complement strand
TTGTAGGGGCGGGTTTTACCAACCATTTATGTTAGAAACCTACCATCTCCAAAACCCGCCCCCACAAGGCGACAAATATTTCATTTCGATCGCAGTAAAGGTTAATCTAGATTATCGGTTGTGTGGGGGCGGGTTTATATAAATTGTTTGCGGGTATTAAATATTATTGGTGAACCCGCCCCTACAGACATTTGTAGGGGCGGGTTTTACCAACCATTTATGTTAGAAACCTACCATCTCCAAAACCCGCCCCCACAAGGCGACAAATCCGCAATTGGTAATATCATCGCAGTTCGATCGCCCTCACCCGTTCATCACAAAATCTAACAATCGGTGAGCCATTTCTAGCTTGCTGCAAGGTGCTATTTCTACTTGCTTGCCGGCGGCATTAATTAATATTGCTTGATTGGTATTGCTGCCAAAACCTGCACCTATTCGATCGATCGGGTTGGCGGCAATTACATCCAGTTTCTTTGATCGCAATTTCTCCAAAGCCGGCTTGACAATATCCCCAGTTTGTGCTGCAAACCCGATTAATTTTTGGTGCGGCTGTTTCAATTTTCCCAACTCTGCCACAATATCCGCTACCGGTGCCAAAGGCAAACAATTCGGGAGCGATCGCTTCGGCAATTTCTCACTACTGTACTCAGCCGGCTTCACATCCGCTACCGCCGCCGCCATCACCGTCAAATCCGCATCGTGAAAGCATTGCAGCATCGCCTGCCGCATTTCTTCTGCACTCGCAACTGCGATCGCCCGCACACCTGAGAGCGGCAATTCGCCAGTTATACTGTGTACCAGCGTCACTGTCGCGCCGCGGTGCTGTGCAGCTTGCGCCAAAGCTATACCCATTTTGCCACTGGAAGGATTGCCGATAAACCGCACCGGATCGAGGTGTTCCCGCGTTCCTCCCGCACCGATCAACACCCGAAGGCCCGCTAAATCTCGATCGCCCTTGGCATACAACAGCGATTCAATATGAGGCAAAATCTCATAAGGTTCTGCCATACGGCCAACACCCGCGCGATCGCACGCCAGCATACCCGCCCCCGGATTCGCAGCATGATAGCGCCGATAACTCAACACTTCCCGCCAATTCCGCTGCACCGCCGGCTGTTCCCACATATCCGTATTCATCGCCGGTGCCAGCAAAATTGGGCAATTAGAAGCTAAGACAGTATTAGTCAACAAATTATCAGCAAAACCCCCCGCCAACTTAGCCAAAGTATTAGCTGTCAAAGGAGCAATCACAAAAACTTCCGCCCATTCTCCCAGTTGAATATGCAGGGGGCGCCCGTGACTTGGTTGCCAAAAATCTTTGTCAGTAAAAGCAGGATGGCGGCACAGAGTAGCAAAAGTCAAAGGCGTTACAAACTCCCCGGCAGCATCAGTAAGAATAGCTTTAACTTCCGCTCCAGCTTTCGCTAAAGTTGAAACTACTTCGCAAACTTTGTAAGCCGCAATCCCGCCACTAACGCCGATTAAAATTCGTCTGCCTTTCATGTCATACCATTTTAGATTTTAGATTTTAGATTTTAGATTTTAATTTGGGAATGACTGATGAATACCAGGGTTGAGAGCTGGCCTACATTCACATTCTTTTTTGAAACTGGTGTCATTTTTCCATAAAAAAGAATCAAGAAAGAAATTAAGATAAAAACAGACTCAAATCTCTAATTCATCTGTTTAATCTGCAACAAAATATGCTGCTAACTTCTTCCTCAATTCCGTCGAAAATTTTGAGCTAGATTTTTCAGTCTATGCTTCGTCGTAGGCTTCCATATCCAGAAGGTGGAGATAAGGTTCAACCAGCTCCGGCCGCTGAAAAGCAAGCGATCGCAACAAATGCCAATCATTCAATCCCTCAAAAGGATCTGTATAATCGTCAACTTCCAAACGGACAGCCAATTCTGCCACGTCCTGAGAAGTAAGTACAGCAATATCGCGCGATGCTTTGGTTAAAGTTTTCATTTTTTTCCCCTGCCCGAGACTTCCGCCATACTATATACTAAACCTTTAATCAGATTTCGACACAGTTTCTACAACAAAACTTCGCATTACCTCTATAACTTCCGGCAGAATCTCGTGTCCCATGTTAAATTCTCGATACTGCACCGCAGCTCCCCAAGCCGTCAAACTCTCGCGCGATCGCACAGCAGCACTAACAGGCACAATAGTATCTTGAGTACCGTGTACGATTAAAACAGGTGGCAAAACACTCCCCGCAACTGGCGAAATCTGGTGTAAATAACCGCTCAGACAAATTAAACCAGCTAGGGGCAAAGTCAATCCCACATCTAGAGTCATCGCTCCGCCTTGAGAAAAGCCACTTAAAATCGTGCGAGACAAAGGCACGCCCGTGGTGCTTTCCAAAGACAGCAAAAATTCCCTCAGCAATTGCCGGCTTTCTACCAATCCCTGAGCGTCTTTGGTTTGAAGGTTATACCACGCTTTGCCACTCGTTACCTGGGGATGGGGAAAGGGGGCATAGGGAAACACAAACTGATAATCCGGCAAATTGAAAAAGGGTGCTAAGGAAGTCAAATCCCGAGCATTAGCACCCCATCCATGTAAAGCGACCATCAAAGCGACAGGTTTGCGATCCGTTGTGGGCGGTATGCTAATAGATTGTAAAGACATCGTAGTTAATAATTGGTAATCTGGCCTGGCTACAATTATAAATTGTTACGACGGGTAAAAACCCAGATATTTTTTTCGGCAATATTCCACTGAACTTAGCACAGGTTTGCTAATAACTATAACAGTTGACAGTTGACAATTAACAGTTGACAGTTAACCGTTGAAAGTAGAGTGCTAAATCCGAAACTTTCCCAAGTAAAATGCGGAGATTTTACGTTTTATAAACAGGAATTAGGGAGCATCTCATATTTGTAAAAACACTTCTTCTGGCTCCTTCCTTCTGGCTCCTTCCTTCTGCCTCTTTCCTCCTGCCTCCTGCCTTCTGCCCCCTGCCCCCTCCTGCCTTCTGCCCCCTGCCCCCTCCTGCCTCCTATCTCCTGCCTCCTGTCTCCAATTTATAGCTGGGCTGCTTTCATTGAGATGCTCCCAGCAAGACTCAGCTAAAAGCGAGATTTGTTCCGCTAATTCCAATTGACCGAAAGCATCCAGGATACAAGCCCCCAGATTAATTAATGAAGAAATAAAAAACCTGTATCCGATGAAACTTGCCCCCCCGAATCTATCTCGCGCAAGTCAATCTAAAATCTAAAATCTAAAATCTAAAATCGATTGACACCTACCGCAGGTAAAACCTTAGAAATAGATTGCTTAGACTGTTGTCGCACCGGCACCTCAATCCAGAATTCAGTTCCCTCCCCCGAAGCCGACACGCACCTGAGCGAACCTTGATGTTTGTCCACTATTTGATAGCAGATAGACAATCCCAAGCCAGTACCTTGGCCTACAGGCTTGGTAGTAAAAAACGGATCAAACAAACGTTTTTTGACATTCTCCGTCATGCCCGTTCCATTGTCAGCAATTCGCACGCATACACAATTAGAACTTAAAAGTTCAGTGCGAATCCGAATAGTAGGTAAAAAGGCAGAATCCGAGGCGTTTTTTTTGAGCCTTTTTTGATTTTCTGCATCAGATAAAACATCAATAGCATTGCTCAAAATATTCATAAATACCTGATTCAATTGTCCCGCCCAGCACTCCACCAATGGCAAATTTCCGTATTCTTTGATGAGTTCAATGCCAGAAAAATCAGCTTTTTGTTTCAGCCGACTATCCAAAATCATCAAGGTGCTGTCAATTCCTTGGTGAATGTCAACCGACTTCATTTCAGCTTCATCCAAGCGCGAAAAATTACGCAGAGAAAGCACGATCTGGCTGATCCGTTCAGCTCCCATATTCATAGATTTTAGGATTTTAGGCAAGTCTTCACTGATAAAATCCAAATCAATATCTTTTAGTTTCGCTTGCACTTCGGGCGTTGGGTTGGGATATTGCTGCTGGTATATTTCCACAAGTTCCAGCAAGTCTCTAGTATATGCGCCTGTATGGATCAGGTTGCCAGAGATGAAGTTGACAGGATTGTTAATTTCGTGGGCAACTCCAGCCACCAACTGCCCCAGGCTGGACATTTTTTCAGTTTGGATTAGTTTAAATTGAGCTTCCTGCAAATTTTTTAGTGCTGTTTCTAGTTCAGCGGTGCGCTGTTTTAGTTGAATTGTACGATCGTACACTTGCTGTTCTACTTTTGCAGTACGTTCTAGAGACATCAACAGGTAAATCGTCAAGCTGCCAGTCATCAATAGCCCGATCGCCCCAATGGCCAGCGAACCCTGATGCGTCCTCAGACTGTTGTACCCCTTCCCTGGCAAAACTAGCAGCCTCCACTGGCGGTCTGCTACGTTAAATAGGCGAGTGCAAGCACTAGGATTTTTACAGATTTTTCCCCGCAGATTAGCTAACTCTGGCTTTTCGTGTTTTGGGTTATCTATCAACTGCTTAGCTTGTGAGTCGTAGCGCACCAGAAAGTGTTCTTTCTCTATAGCAGAGTTGTCATAGAGGTAAAAATTAATCTTGTCTAAATTCAGCGATTCTAAAGAGGAATCGACCATACTCGTGATCTGAAACAGACCCGCAATCACTCCCATGAGGTTTTGGCGGCCGTTGACCGAATTATCTGGAGAATTTGTGGGGCGGGGTACTGGTAGAAATACTTGCAATCCTGGTTGATTGTTGCTGACTAATCTAATCCGCGCGGAAGCCGCTATTTTCCCGGTATTCGCCGACTTCTCTAAAGCTGTTTTGCGATCGGGGCTGGAGGCAACATCAAAACCGATCACTTTGTTATCTTCTTCTAATGCTTCTCTGTAAATAATAGGAAAGTATTCCGATCGCACTTTTGCTTTGACCTGCTTTTTGTCAGGAGTTCGTTCGTAAATTTGAAATGCCGGAAAATCTTCGGCTCGAATTGTCTTTTCGTAAGCTGCTTTTTGGGCAGCAGGCACGCGCCGAATCCAGTTAACAGAATGTATAGCAGTATTTCGGGCAAGTGCAGGTTGAGCGAATTGCTTAAAATCTTGTCGGCTAACTTCAGTAGACGCCCTGTAGAATGCTTCCAGTGAGTACAGAACTTCTAAATTTTTGTTGATGCTTTGCTGCAAAGTCACATTCAGGCGATCGGCAAGCCGATCGAATTCAGCTTGCATTCGTTGGTTTTCCCCATGCCACACAACGGCTGCGGCTGCCAATGACAAACTCGTACCTGTGCAAAGAGTCAGCGCTGCAGGAATGTAGCGACGGTGCGACAGTAAACTTTCGGTCAGCGAATTAAACAAATTGCTTGTAAAATTCATCAGAAAAAATGGGTAGAAACCCCGTGCTTCTAGCACGGCTTTATATTTTTGATTTACTACCGCCTTGGGATTGGTTAACGGGAGTGTACTTTTGTATTGCACTTTCAACGGGACAATTACCGCTTCCAATCTTCCAATCCTGTACGCATAGTATTTTGCACGGGTTGTGCCTCCCATTTCTGGGGTAATGTTAGCTTCGACAATGTTTCGAGAGCTTGTTAGACCTGCAACACTGTTCCAGTGACCTTAGAACTTTTTAATTGCAGATGACAGAGCAGGGGACTAGCTACGCATCCACAGGGTGTCGTGACTCTCAAAACGTAGGCAATTAAGCCTTAGTCTGGTCAGTATGGCTTGCCAGATTTCTCTTGCAAGCCCCGTGTCTTTAGACCGGGGTTACTGACATTTCCACACCTTCTGCCACCGGAGTGCAATTCGTTTAAGGACTTGTGAAATTCCTTGATAGCACGATCGACAGGGCAGAAACCAGATTGTCTAAAAACTTACGATCGCACAAATACGACTTAGCCTCAGAAACCCGGTTTCTACCAAAATATTGGTTTGGTAACGAAAAATCTGAGAAGAAACCGGGTTTCTTAGGAATAGTGCATCCACGACTGAGGAATTGAAACCAACTGTAACGAAGCGAGCTCAAATCTGGGCGTTCCCCAACTTCGTGTCCCGCAATAACCCAGGAACGAGAAAAATTATTTAAAATTTTGTAGGGCGGACACTCCTGGCCCGCCCTACAAAGCAAAGTTAAATTTGGAACAGCTTACAAAACAGTCCCTATTTCCTTCAAATAAACCCGTGTAAAGGGTTCATCATCCCCCAGAGTATACTGTTCGATCAATCCTTGGCGGCGAATAGAAATACTATTTCCTTCCCTCATCACAACAGTATCGTCATCAGTGCTTTCTCTGACCAACATCATCTCAGTTTCCCCCGGATTGTCCAGCACGACCATATTGCTGCCCCGATAAAACATTCCCTCAGCTTCCAAAATTTCTTCGGGATATTCAGCAATTAACAAATCGAGCTTGGGATTCCGCAGCAAACTTTGCAAGTTCAGATGGTAATTCTTATTCAAAACTTTTTCAGAACGGTTAACAAAAAGTCCACCGCGACAAACAGCACCGATTGTCCAATCGGGATGCTGCAACAGAATATGGTCGATGGTTTCTTGTATGTCATGTACCGAAATTCTGTTGAAAGTAATAATCGGAATTCTGGCTGATTTTCCAGATTCAAAGAAAGTTTCGATAATATGGGAAGGTACATCAACTCCTTCGCCGACAGCAGGGTTAAGGTGCATGAAAATTCCCGGCGCGGCATTGATCTCGATAATCCCAAAATTCCCGGTTTTCCAAGATTTGGCGAGAGTTTCTGTTACCACATCAATTCCCAAACAAGTTAACCGAAAATGTAGGGCGATATCTTGAGCCAAAACAATGTTATCCGGGTGAATAGTGCGGGTAGCGTCGATGCTGACGCCGCCTGCGGAAAGATTAGCGACTTTGCGTAGATACACCGTGCGATCGCGACTTAGCACACTATCTAATGACAGCCCTTGTTCTTCCAGATACATTTCCATCGCTTCGTCGGACTGAATTTTGCTCATCGCCGAAGTAGGCGTATCCAAACGTTCTGGTTTGCGGTTTTCACGGCGGATCAATTCGCGAATTGTTGAGTCGCCATCACCTGTTACCGAAGCGGGTCGGCGTTCAGTTGCCGAAACAAATTTGCCGTCAACGCACAGCAGCCTAAAATCCGATCCTTTGATGCTGTTTTCCACAATTACTCGCACCGGATCTGTTTCGGGAATGGCCTTAACTGCTCTTTTAAAAGCCGCCTGCAATTCCTCACCATCTCGGACATCTGCTGTGACGCCAATTCCTTTATGACCGACTACTGGTTTGATAGCAACTGGGTAGCCAATTTCTCTAGCAACTGCCAGAGCTCCGTTTTCTGTGGAGACGATATCGCCTTTGGGAACAGGAAATCCTAATGTAGCGAGAAAAGCTTTACAATCGTCTTTGCGCGTGGTAAAATCTGAGTCTAAATGGCTGTCAGAATCAAAAGTAGTTGCAGAGCCACGAACCAGTTTTTTACCGTACCCATATTGCATTAGTCCTTCATCCCACAAATAAAATGTGGGAATGCCTTTTTGGGATGCCGATCGCATTAACGAATAAACTGTCGGCCCTCCGTAAACTGACTGCCGGAACATATTTTGCAGCGCGCCCATTTGTGCTTCTAAGGGAAAGTCTTGATTTTGATTAATGGCTTCAAACCAATCCCAAACTGCGTAAACTACGGCTCTGGCGGTGCGGGCGTGAAGTGCTTCTATGCTGATTCTGTTAAAGTAAGAAAATGGCTTGATGTTCCAGTGTTGGAAGTGCAAACCCATGTCGAGTTTTGCTAGTTCTGAGGCGGTACGACCGAACAGTTGGGCATGGTTCGAGAAAGTTTCGTGCAGCAGTTGCGGGTAGCGATCGCTAATAATTGTATGGTAATGTGCGATCGGCAAAGGTTCGCTCCCCCCCGTCACCGCTAAATCAAAAACTAAAGCCGCGGTGTCTAAATAAGGGTTGGGCCCGATATAGTGTTTGAAGTTGAACACATCGAAAATATCGGTTTTTCGAGCATTGACGCGCGCTGTTTCTGTGCTTTTTTCTTGCAGCATTTTCTAACCTCCTTTGAGCTAATTTTTTACGGTAACTTTATAGTTGGTGCAGGGGATACTACCTGGGGGCATAGATATTCCAGCAGTCAGACAAATACTCCGACCAATTCTGCCTTCAGTATTGCCCAATAGGGGGAGTGGGAGAGATGGGGGGATGGGGAGAGGGGGAGTGGGTGAGAGTAGGAAAGTATTCCTTCTTCCTTTAACATCTGACTAAGTATAGATGACTAAGCATTGATAACTAAGCATTGATAACTAAGCACTTATGACTAAGCACTTATGACTAATGACTACTTCTTTCCCCCCTCCCAAAAAAAGCTATAACTTTTGAGAGGTACACTGTGTACTTATAATTGTTTATGACAGTGAAAGAAAATTTAAGAGGCAGCAAATTATGAAGATCGCACAAACTGCTCTCAGAGAAAAAGTTCACCACTTAGCTGAGGAAGCATTTCACCGGAAGCTAATTTCTGGCTACGGCGATGGTCAAAACAGCAACGAATATCAGATTGTCTGGAACGGCAAACCCAGACACCTACCTTTAGAACGGGCGAGTACCATATTGAGCAATTTGATCGATCGATCCCACTAACGAGCGATCGGACTAATTAAGGACTTACGCTCATCAACCGGATTTCTACGAGCAATCAGAGGAGGATTAGCGAAGCATCGGATCAGAAACCGGATCGATCACCGCGCGCGGGTGGGCCCTGTAGTTTAAGCTCATTTCTTGACCCCTCCTATCTCCTGTTAGGGGGGGTAAGTTTGTTTTGTCGATCGTCGAAGATCGGTAAACTCCCATATCACCCTTGCTGTGTGCGTTCTAAAGTGGTAAAAGTCTGAGCTTTTTTTGTATCTATATATACCTTTTGGCAGTTTTCGGAAAAAATAAGTTTGTGTTTTAGTGAAATTAAATAAATGAAAAGTAGAGATAATATGGCGAGCAACGAAGTTCAGGGGAAGTTGCTAATTATTGGTGGCGCGGAAGACAAAGAGGGGGACTGCAAAATTCTGCGGGAATTCTTGCGGTGCGCCGGAGGCACTAAAGCCCGCATTGCGATCATGACTGCTGCCACTAGCCTGCCGGGAGAAGTAGGAGATAATTACATCCGAGTGTTTGAGCGACTTGGCGCTGAAGATGTGCGAGTTGTTGACACTCAGAAACCGGAAGATGCCAACAATCGAGATTATTTAGAAGCGATCGAACAAGCCACCGGCATATTCTTTACCGGCGGAGAGCAAGCGCGGATTATTAGCTGCTTGAAAGACACCATACTCGACGCAGCTATGCACAAACGCTTCTCTGAAGGTATTATCATTGGTGGCACCAGTGCCGGCGCGGCGATGATGCCAGACGTGATGATTATTGAAGGAGACTCGGAGACAAATCCCCGCGTTGATGTGGTAGCAATGGGGTCGGGAATGGGTTTCCTTCCAGGAGTTGTCATCGACCAGCATTTCGCCCAGCGAGGTCGTCTGGGACGCTTAGTTTCCGCACTTTTGCTGCAACCTGCCGTGTTGGGATTTGGTATTGACGAAAATACAGCTATTTTAGTCCACGGTGACGAGTTGGAAGTCATTGGCGAAAACTCTGTAACTGTCATCGACTCGTCTGAACAACTCCACGACAATCTGGAGGGACTGTTGAAGGATGAGGCTTTGGCGATTTGCGGGGCCAAGTTGCACATCCTCCCCCACGGATACCGGTTTAACTTGAAAACTCACCAGCCGGTGCTCCATAACGTAGCAATTACAGGAGAGAGAGAAAGGGCGATCGCCTAATTTACTTGCAACTGGCAAACATCTCAAAATTATGTAAGGTGAGCACTGCACACCTTACCCCTTCTACCAAGTAGGATGGTTAAAAACCCAGTTTCTGTATCCAAAAATGGCGTTGCTTAATTGGGGTATGAAATTTGTAGGGGCAATCCCTCCGTGGTTGCCCCACCGCTGACTTAGAATTACTTCATCAGGCAAAATCATACTTGAATTCAGCAGCACCCCAAAAATAATAAAAAGAAGAGGATTTTACCTCTTCTTTTATTGCTGCGGTTTCGGGTTTTTTAAGCACTTTTCTGTTCGCCAAAAATCGACTGCTGCCCTTCTGCGGTCGATATTAAATTCCACCCTTGAGTTCTCAGCTTCTGATATGTTGCCCATCCCTTAGAACCGCCCGGTTCCCGGTAGTCGGATACAGCGAACTGCGGAAAAGCTGTATAAGGCCGCCACCCTTGACGGGCATCGGTGCGTAAGTGCAATATCTTTTCTCCATTACGTCCCAATCTGGGCAACCAACACATTTGTTTTAGCATTTTTAACACTCCAGAGTTTTACAGTAACGGTAATTCGCCAACATCCCACATTAAACTTTTAGAGCCTTAGAGCCACTGCTCGGAATATCTAACGGGTAATAGGGACGAATGAGATTTTCACCAATTACCAATTACTGAGGTAGCAGCAGTCGTTAAAGCTGATGAAAGGTTCTACAAAGTTTGCAAGTCAAAAACTATAAAACAAGTGATGCCAAGACATAAGCAAAAATAATTATTGCTATTCTCTGCTCAAACTTGACTTAACGTCGCGGGAAAACCGAGTTGAATAAAAGATTCATGGTTCTGGTTTCCCTTGCCCTATAATTACAAGCTCATCCTCCCTGTTTCCGCATAAAATGACATCTTTCTACGGTATTATTCCTGTCCGCTAAAAAATGTTTCTTTAGTTACAAATTTTAAATATTCACCACGATTTATCTAGTTATCAAAAGTTAAATTACTTTTCATACAATACTTCGGACAGTTTTTGATAGACAACCGTAGAATAAGGGTTTCAAGGCTCCAAGGCACGTTCGCTACCAACGGAAAATCTAGGGTTTCAGACTACCAACTCAAAGCAGTCCGGACTATTTTTCATAAATAGCACTTAATAATGTTTAGTTACTTTAACTACATTTTTGATTAAAATCAGGTTTCCGGGTGTCTAGGGGCGCACCTTACTCGCTAGGGTTCGCACTACTAAATCCTCCGGGTGCGCCCCCAAGCACCTTACAACATAAGACTTACAGGTTTAACTCTTAAGAACGATGGCGACAGATTTGCAAAATTGTAAAAATCAATACTAATCACACTTATAAATGCGATCGAACTAATGCCAGTTAATGAATATCCGGGCGATTATAGCTGGGGCTACAAAGTCCGCGATTTCTTTGCTGTAGAGTCCAGCTACGGTGAAACCGCAGATTTGAAGCAATTGATTGACGAGTGCCACGGACGGGGCATTCGGGTGATTCTGGACGGGATTTACAACCACTGCGATGAAGATTGTCCCTTATTGCTAGTCGATCGCAATTATTGGTACTACCGCGACAAACACTATCCCGAATATCCGGCTAACTACTGGGGCCCGGAGTTGAACTACGAAAATTTCGACCCAAAACTCGGCATTCGTCTCGCTTGGAAATTCATCGGCGATGTTGTTAATTTCTGGAGTCAAGAATATCATATCGAAATTTCTTACACTGGATAACTCATGAAGCGAAAAAAACCGCCGGCGACAAGCCATTCTAGAACATAGCAGAACACATTCCCGAAATTCCCGAACTCATCGCTTCGGCAAACTCCCAACCAGCCGCATAAACTGCAATGGTATTTGTTGAAAAATCCGCCCAATCATGAGTTTTTGGAATACTACAAACAGGTGATTCGGCTGCGGCAACATTTGTCGGCACTTTATACCGACAATATTGAATTTATCCACGAAAATCCCGAAGCCAAAGTGCTGGCTTATTACCGCTGGAGCGATGAGGGAACGCGAGCAGTAGTTGTCGTTTATTTTTCGGAGACTTATCTATCTGGTAACTGTATTTCTAAGCTTCCGGCTGCGGGAACTTGGTACGAGTGGATGTACAACAAAATAGTAGAAGTTGGAGAAGAAGAGTTTAAGTTTGATTGGCCGGAATGGTCAGCGCAAGTATTTGTTTGAGAGCCGGAGAATTATGTCTCCAGGCAGATGATCTGCGAAGTTGTACAACTGTAAATTGTATTTAGGATGGGCGCACGCAAGTCAACAAACTGGGTTTTTCTACCTAGGTGGATGGCTGTAACGATACTTTATTGTAAAAAACTCGGTTTGTGCATCCAAGAGTGCGATCGTAATTCCTGGTATTGAGAATAACAATTACAGGGTGACGTGCCAATCGCGAATTAACAGGTCAATAAACACAAACTTTGTCGGAGGAAAAACTCTATGGGCTGGTTAAAAAGATTGTTTGGTTTAGAAAAAAAAGAAAATCAAGAAACTGTTGACGCTCCTGCTTACCAAGCACCTGTAGCTCAAGCTCAAGCTCAAGCTCAACCTGCTGCGAGCGCTCAGACAATCCCGCCGGAACGCATGGGCTTGAACGGAGAATACGATCAAAGCGGTTTAGCTAAACGGGTAGCTCAGGCTTTCGATGCAAATCCCGATGTTGCGGATATTGAGACTGTTTATGTGGCTCAACTTGGCTCTACTGTGGTTCTCAAAGGTACAGTTCCCAGTCAGGAAATTGTCAACAAATTGGTGACAATTGCTAAAGGCGTTAAGGGTGCAACTGGGGTGGAAACTAATCAAGTTACTGTCGGCTAAAGCGACTTTATTTCTAACAGTTAGCAGTTGACTGTTAGCAGTAGTTAAGTTTACTGTAACTGTTAACTGCTGCTAACAGTATTTTTTATCTATCATGGTGTCAATAAAAAATATGACAGGGGAAACCTTAGAACCTACTCGTGGTAAATTAGAACGGACTCTTTCGCAGGGAATTCAAGCTTTGTACCGCTCTCAACTCGGACACCCAACGAGTCAGGCGCTGTGCAATCTTTTGGATAACAAATTGATAATTGTTGTCGAAAATGGGCTTACTCAACCCGAAAAACTGCTGGCTCAGAACGGTCAGCAAGATTTGGCCTTGCAGGTACGGACAGAATTAGAATCACTTCTGGAATTGCCACTGAAAGAATTAATCCAAAAGGTTTTGGGCGTGGGAGTCACTGATTTGCTCCGCGATGCGACCTTGGAGACAGGCCGCACTGGAACGATCGCAATTTTGGACTCTGCACCTCAAGTTCGTGATTCTAACTATAAATCTAAAACTCAACCAAAAGCATTGGAGAGTTGAGGTGCTGGCGCATAACTCTTTCTAAATCTTTGATGTTAAAAGGTTTGGAAAGGTATTCCACGCAGCCTGCTTGGAGAATTCGAGCGCGGTCTTCTGGTTTTGCTAGTGCTGTGACAGCAACAATCGGAATATGTCTGATCTCGGGGTTTTGTTGGGCGCGCTTTACTACTTCCATACCGTCTATATCCGGCAGGCAAATGTCGAGTACGATTAGGTCGGGCTGTCGATCGACTGCTGCGGAAAGAGCTGCGTACCCGTCAACTGCTCCCACGCACTCGCAGCCGAATAAATCGAGTATTTGTGTCAGCAGCTCTAAGTTGTCAGGATTGTCGTCTACCGCCAACACTAAAGGACGCTTTTCAACCGGGGGTTGACCGCTAATGAGAGACGAGGATTCCAATTTATTGTTCCAATTAGGGTAGTTCATAAATGCCGATCGCAACGATCAAAAAATTTGTTACCGAGGCATTCTTCAAGTGGCGCTGCGGCACTTGACACAGATTGGCTCGTATTTTTAGCTCTCCCATGACCAGTTTTTGGTCTAACCCGATACAATATCGCTACAAGCTGCGGGCAAAACGACCGCAGTTGATTGATTCCATAGCATCTGCTTAATTCTACCTCTCCCAGCGCCAATTACCAACTGAGGCCCTCTTGGTGCGTCAGCCATGGTAAAAATACGCAATAAATACGAAAACTCTTACCAATAAAGCATTCTCGCTTAATAGCATTGAAGAGTGGCGACAGCTTCTTCGGATATTAACCACATTAAACATGGGTTTCCCTACCTGGATCTACCTAAAGGAATATTCTAACCGTTACTTTATTTGAATAACTTACACCTGCTGAGAGATACTTGATTACTCTACTTTAGACTTCAATGTTTTTAAGTAGTAATAATCACAATTTAAGCCAGTAAAAAAAATCAGTTTTTACATGAGCTTTACCGGATATTAACCTAGGAGGTTTTAATGACAATTCCAATCAGAGACGACCTGACTTACATTTTGCTCAAAAAGATTGGCAGTGGCAACGGCAGGGGAGAGTCAGAAATTAGGAACGCAGCGGAAGAATATGTGGGTCACACGGTGGCGGAAGCGGAATTGCTCGGTCATTTAGACTACCTCAACCAAAGGGAATTTATCAAAGCTCAGTTTAGTGGCGAGCCTTATGGAGGAACTGAGTTATTGCCGCCTTTAGTGGCATTTCAACAAGCTGAGTTAACAGAAAAAGGCCGCAAACTGTTACACAAAATGGAGACTAATCCTCCGACCTCGCTCCACCAGGAAGGATCGGCAGTTCCTATCGCTTCAAAGGATATGCCGTTTTTGGAAAAAGTGATGGTAAAAGGTCACTTGGAGGATATTTTTGATGCCCGCGACATTACCGAAGTAGTGTACCGGATCATGCGCGATGTGATGACAAAAGAAGCCATCGAGCACGTGGAATCTGAATTGCACACAGAAGTTTTGCCTACGGATGACAAAACCCTGCAACAAGAAATAGCAGACCTCTGGAAAGATACCAATCCGCTGGTGGGATTGCTCAGCCGGATACGTCAGCCTTTGACCGGCCCGCCTGCACCTTTGGGGATCGATGGCAATTTGTTTGCACGGAGGGTGGAACTAGAAGGCGCACTTCCTTCGGGAGTAAAACCGGAAACTGCGATCGCGGCTGTATTTTCGGCAACAAAGGATGAGCTGTCCCAGGAGCGAATTCAGGAAATAGCTGGCTTTTTGCCGGACAGAATTCGGGAAATTTGGGACGCGGCTTAATGAGGCCTTTTAAAGTATAAATACTTACTAGCCGGTTTGAGCAATCAGTATTCTCCCTCCAGAGGGCAGAATACTGGTTGATCAACCCGGTTTCTATATACCTTTTGTCTGGTAGCTCTGCAATTGCTTTGTAGTGAGGACTTGAGTCCTGATTCAACTCGATCGAACTTTCGTCCTCACTAATTGTCCGATCGCTCTTGCCTTGCCTTGTAAGTGCTGTGAAAAACCCGGTTTATCACCCGAATTTGTCTAAAAACCAGAAATATCCCCAGAAACCGAGTTTCGCGCTCTGGGGTAGGGTCAAGCCCCTAGACGGCGCGAAAGTATTGTATTGTATAATACAGGGCAAGTTAAGACTGTGGCTCGCAAAAATGCTGTCAACAGCCCGGGAGATCAAAAGGCATGACCCGCACCAAAGTTACACAAATGTCACGATCGACTTTAGAACAAGAGATTTTACTCAATCGAATTACCAATCGCATCCGCAACTCTTTAGAACTGCAAGAGATTTTGACGACAACTGCGCGAGAAATCCGCAGCTTTTTAGAGAGCGATCGAGTAAAAGTTTATCGCTTTGAGGCCGACGGTAGCGGTGAGGTAATTGCTGAGTCCATCAACGGCGACAATTTGCCATCTATGCTGGGTTTGCGCTTTCCACCAGGCGACATTCCCCATAGTGCTCGGGAAATGTTTCTCAAAGCGCGGCAGCGAGTGATTGTAGATGTGGAATTGAAGCATCAAACAATTAATAGGTTAGATTGTCCCGACACCGGCCAAACTTTAGCAGTTGAAGATATTAGCTATCGTCCTGTAGACCCCTGTCACGCTGAATATCTGAAGGCTATGGGGGCACGTTCTTCTCTGACAGTGCCGATTTTGCATCAAAATCACCTTTGGGGGCTGTTGGTGTCTCACCATAGCCAACCGAAACGGTTTAGCGATCGAGAATTGAAAATGGTGCAGTTGCTTGTGGATCAACTTTCAATTGCGATCGCCCAATCTTTTCTGCTGAGTCAAGCCCGACAGCAAGCGCGTGACGAAGCCGTTATCAACCAAATTACCAGTTTGCTGCATTCTCCTCTGGAACTCAACGAAATTCGGAAAGCAGTTCTCGAACAAACTGTCAAGCATTTGCGTGGTTCAGGAGGGCGACTCTACATTGCAGCCGAGTTTGGCGATCGACCCGCTTTGCTTTATACCTGTGGCCAGCAGCCCGCGGACATCGACCTGGAACTCAGCCCATTTTGGCAGCAGATTATGGGGAGGGCAAACCAAGACGATCGATCGCAAACTGCTAACCATACAAGCCAATTAGGTATTTTTGAAAATCTCTATTCCCAGCATTACAGCTCAATTGACACCAATATTTCCAGTTTTCTCGTACCGCATTTGTACGCGATTTCCGATATTTCTAAAGAACCTCAACTCAAATCTGTATCTGCCAATTTAGTCGCAGCTTCCATTCGATCATTTTTGGCAGTACCGCTGCAATATCGCCAACAGTGCATCGGCTGTCTCACCGTTTTTCGCAGCCCTATACAAACCGAAATTTTGTGGGCGGGCCGTTGCAGTTCGGACGCCCGGAACGATCGTCCCCGACAATCCTTTGCAGCTTGGAAAGAAATCAAAACAGGCGAAGCTCAAAAGTGGACTAGCGAAGAACAGAAGCTAGCACAATCTTTAGGAACTCACCTGTACATGGCTGTAATGCAGAGGCGTGTCGAGGCGATGATCCGACATCAAGCTTCTCACGACCCATTAACTGGTTTACCTAATAGATTACTGTTTAATGAAAGGCTGTCTTTGGCTTTAGCTAGCGCTCACCAAAATGGAGAAATGCTGGCGGTAATCTTTCTAGATTTAGATAGATTTAAAAATGTTAACGATACTCTCGGTCATCCAGTGGGCGATTTGTTGCTGCAAAGTGTATCTCGGCGTTTGACTAACTGTTTGCGCCTGGGGGATTCGATGGCTCGTTGGGGCGGAGATGAATTTACTGTGCTGCTGTACAATATCAACACCCCAGAGGAAGCAACTAAAATTTGCCAGCTCATTATCCAGAGTTTAAGCAGTCCTTTTGATTTTGAGGGTCTGGAACTTTATATTAAGGCTAGCTTGGGAATTGCTTTGGCTCCTTACGACGGAGAAGATGCAGAAACTTTGCTGAAAAATGCTGATGCGGCGATGTACAAAGCTAAACAGAAAGGTCGCAATAATTATCAGTTTTACACGCAGGCGATCGGCAGTAAAGTATCCGAGGATCTTAACTTAGAAAATCATCTGTACAAAGCTCTAAAAAATTCAGAATTTGTCCTGTACTATCAACCGCAAATAAATTTAAATACTGGCAAAATAGTGGGCATGGAAGCTCTGATTCGCTGGCAGCATCCCGAACGCGGTTTGATTCCTCCCGATCGATTTATTCCCTTAGCTGAGGAAACAGGATTAATCTGCCAAATTGACGAATGGGTGATGCGGACTGCTTGCTTGCAAAATCGAGCGTGGCAGTTACTGGGATTGCCGCCGATGCGGATAGCAGTGAATTTATCAGCCCGCCAGTTTCTGCAACCTCACACGGTACAAACCATCGCTGAAATTTTATCAGAAACCAAGTTAAATCCCGAATATTTAGAAATAGAAATTACCGAGAGCATTGCCATGACAGATGTGAGCTTTACGGTGTCGGTATTGCAGCAGTTGCAGGACATGGGAATTAACATTTCTCTGGACGATTTTGGCACCGGTTATTCTTCGCTGTGGTCTCTGAAAAACTTTCCCCTCAATAATTTAAAAATAGACAAATCTTTCGTGGCCGATTTGGTGACTGGCAGCAGCGGTGCTACTATTGTGAAACTGGCGATCGCCTTGGGACAGGGCCTGAATTTACAGGTGATTGCTGAGGGAGTGGAAACAGCAGAACAGTTGGCGTTTTTGCGATCGCATAAGTGCGATATGGGTCAGGGTTACTTCTTTAGCAAACCAATACCGGCGGCGGCCATCACCCAATTGTGCTTAGAAAATCAATCGGGGAACAAACAAAAGCTTCTCTTTTGAGCGATATCTGATAGGGACAAACGCTTTCGCCGTTTCCGGCGCGGGGAGTAGGACACGGCGCCATGCCCATAGGTGTCAACTTAGCGTTAAACCCGCACTCCGGCAGTCCGGCAGGGGTTGAAACCCCTGCCTCAAAGCCGAAGTCCTCTGAAGAGGACTGAAAAACTCATTAGTCCTCATAGCGAGGACTTCAGCTATTAGACAGGGACTTCAGTCCCTGGCGGACTGCCGGGTGGGAGGACTGGCGGACTGATAGATTAAGTTGACACGACGAAAGGCAGTGCCCTTTCCTACATAATGATTATTTTGGGCTAGGGAAACGGCGAAAGCCTTTGTCCTCCGTTGCCTTACTGCCAAACAAACACTTTTGCTTCGTATTCCGGCAAGTCAATCATAATATTGTCATCGCCAGATTCAACATCATAATTCCCAGTCCATTCGTGCCAAGTTCCGTTTGCCGGAAAGTGGGGAACGCTGTAACCTGCTAGATAATTTTCCGACATATTCGCCACTACTACAACTCTCGAACCTTCATCGTTCCAGCGAGTGTAAGCAAAAACTTTCGAGTCGGGATCTTCGTGGAAAAACTCGATGTTTTCTGTGTAAAGTGCTTGGTTATTTTTACGCAGGTGAATCAAGCCTTTGTAGTATTCCCACAAACCTTTATTCAGGTCATTTCCTAGCAGCGTCCAGTCAATTTTAGATTGCTCAATAGTTTTGCCTTTGTATTCGCCAAATTCTTCGCCCATCCAAATCAGCGGCACGCCAACTGCTGTCATTAACAGCACGGTTCCCAACTTTGCCCGCTTGAAGGCGGCTTCATCCAAAATTCCCCGATCGCCAAATTCGGCAAAAATGCGATCGTGATCGTGATTACTCAAATAATTGACTACATTCGTAGCACCCAAGTAACCTTGCCGCTTGCAGTCGATTACCTCTTTGAGGCGTTCTAAATCAAAATTGTCCCCGCACAGTTGTGGAATTATCGAGTGATAGAAACTGTCGTGCCAGCAGCCGTCCATCGGCCCCTCTAGATTAGTGATGCTGGGATCGTCGGGAATGTATTCGGCAACGGTATAAAACGGTTTGGGGCCGGCGACATTTTTGGCTTCTTGAACTACCCAGTGCATGAAATCGTAGTTAGCTATTTGTCGCGCCGCGTCGAAACGAATGCCGTCGAGATGATATTCTTGAACCCAATAGCGGACTGTATCGCCAGCAAATCTGCGCGCCGGGAAAGTTCCTAAATTTTCGTCGTAAAATTCGTAGTTAAATTCCGGGCCCCAATTGTTATCTGGATCGCGGGGTTCGTGGTGATACCAATAATCGTGATCGATTTGAGTGAGGGGGCTCGATGATTCCGAGTGGTTGTAAATACCGTCGATGATGACGCGAATCCCCCGCCCGTGACACTCGTCTATCAGGTTTTTGAGTTCTTCTGTGGTTCCGTAGCTGGACTCGGTAGCGAAGAAGTAGCGAGGGTTGTAGCCCCAACTGTAGTCGCCTGGGTATTCTTTGAGGGGCATGAGTTCGATCGCGTTGACGCCGAGTTCGACTAGGTAATCGAGTTTTTCGACGACGTGCTTGTACTTGCCGCGGGCTAGGGGATCGTCTTCGCCACCGGAAAAGTCGGCAACGTGCATTTCGTAAATCACTAATTCCCGATCGGCTGGTAGCGGTTTGTCATCGTGTTTCCAGACGTAGGTATCGACAATGCGCGAGCCATCTTTGATCCGAACAATGCCGTTTTGAGTAGGATCGTCAATGTCAGTCGCGTAGGGATCGACCACATCTACCCACTGATCGGGTTCCAGAAACCAGCTTTTCGACTGAACGCGGAATTTGTATTGATAAACGCCATCCTCCAACTCAACTCGCGTGCGAAAAAAACCTTCTTCGTCCTTTTCCATCGGAATATCTTCCCAATTAGAAAAAGAGCCAATCACGGCAGCTCCTTTGTTGTAGGGAGCAAATAACTTGAATTCAATTGGGGCAGCCATAATACCTCTTTCTAAAATTTTTCAGTAGCAGTTGATACTTTTAATTTTACAAATTTAAGCGAACTCAGCATCACTCTACGGATATAATTTATTTAAGGCTTAACTCTTCCTAAAAGTATCGTAATCTAGTCTCTGTCTCTGCCTTTTATGAAGTGAAATCGCGCAGTATTGGCAGTGCGATCGAAATTTATCTCACTGGCGATCGCTCAACAATAAGTATTAGTAATATGATAGTTTTTTAGCATCTATCTTAAGGTATATTTACTTTTTAAAATTTTGAAAAAAATATCTGTACTGGGATAGATGCGGATTTAAACTCGATCTTTTTTTTAACAAGAAACAATTGCTCGGCTGGTACACACTGCCTGCCCTAATTTTTTGATAACAATTAGTCATTCGGTGTGCACTGCACACCCTTAATCAGTGACCGAAAGCCTCCAGGATACCCGCCCCGTGATTCATTCCAAAAGCAGACTCAGGACCCAGAAATAAAAAACGTGTATCCGATAAAGGAACCCCCGAATTTATCTCGCGCAAGTCAATGCTTCAATTCTTTAATCTAAAATCTCAAATCTCAAATCGATTGGCCGTAAGGTGCGCCCAGCGCACCCTACTTTTAACTTGATTTTGCCTGACGATCGGGCTTCATCCAACCAAGCCAGAACGCAGGGCGAGAACGGCTGCCTGAGTGCGGTCATCAGCGCACAACTTGTTCAAAATATTGCGGACGTGAGTCTTGACTGTACCGACAGTAATGTACAGCTTTTCGGCGATTGCAGCATTGCTGTAACCCTGCACGATTAGTTCCAAAACTTCTAATTCCCGCTCGGTTAAAGGGTAAGTCTCAATGATGTGACTAAACTCTGGTTCGGCAGCCTTAATGGTGACTCTTTTGCCCTCAGCCTTCGGTTCTTCCGGCGCGGGTTCCTGAGTGCGAGCTTGTTTCAGGACGATACGGGCGATCGCCGGATCGATCCAAGAGTTACCTTCGTGAGTTACTTTTACTACATCTAATAACTGATCGAAGCTAATATCTTTCATGCAGTAAGAGTCAGCTCCGGCGGCAAAAGCTGCCAGAACTTCTTCTTCATTGTCCTGAAAAGTCAGAATCAAAATTTTTGTATCTGGATCGGACTCCTCTAAGGATTTTTTGAACTTTTGTGTCAGTTCAATGCCGTCAAAATCCGGCAACCCAATATCTACAATTGCCACGTCAGGTTTTGAAGACTGAAGCAGTTTCAATCCCTCTGTAGCGTTAGCTGCATCGCCAACAACTTCTATCGTGTCACGCTGTTGTAAAGCTGTGCGGATGCCGACTCTTGTCAGGTCATGGTCTTCTACCAAAGCAACGCGAATTTTACTCATCTTTCTTCCAATAGTCCGCTAAACTTTTAAAATATCGTCAACTGACTCAGCTAAACTGAGTAAATTTGAGAATGTGTCCTGATTTAGGGTTTTACAGGTCGCACATCATTGTTAAGCATACTCATGCAGCAGCCAAGAATGCAAGTTAATTTTTAAGTTATTTTGCGACGATGCCTGCACTATCCGGATCGGGACAGGTAAGCTCTCAATGTTTTAACAGTTTAACTGAATTATCTCCTTGTCCGCCCGTTGATAGAGGTAAAGATACCACTACCCAGATAAATTTAAAGTATAAAAAGTTTTGATGCACCAGGGCGGTCAAAATCAATAAAGCTAGCCGCACGAGTCTTTAGCCGATGTTAGGGCTCTAGTCCAATGCTTATTTATATAACCTGTTATGACTCAGTATCACGGCAATAAGTCTTTTCCCTCGGAGTTTTCCGACTCGGAAATCTTACACAAAGTATCTGAAATAACATCCCCCCAACCGCAAGTTGGCGACCGCGAAACTCAGGACGATCGCCTGTGGTCGGCAATTCCTCACATAGTTTGGAAAACAAAGGCCGACGGCTGGGCTACTTATTTCTGTCAGCGCTGGGAGGAGTACACAGGCGTACCAGCAGCAGCAGCTTTGGGTTTCGGCTATCTGGCGCGCGTCCACCCAGAAGACCGCCCTCGTCTATTGGCGAGATCGCACAGTTCTAAGTTCCCACCGCCAAGCTACGAAATTCTATTTCGCCTGCAGACGCGAGAGGGCACTTACCGCTGGAACGTGGCCAAAGGAAGGCTCGCTAACCCCGACAGTCAGGAAGTTTTGGAGTGGGTGGGAACCTACACAGATATGGAGCCGATCGAACAAACTAAAGCCGAGCCCCAAGCAGAACCAGAGTTTTGGCCGCATCAAGCGTGCTCGGAAGCTAATTTCAAAGTAGAAAAATTGTGCCAAGCCCGGACGGTAATAGAGGCTGGGCGGGAGTTACAGGTGATAGAGCAGTTTACAAATATATTGAGCCAGCGCGCGGGCAGTTTGTGCCAGTTGTTGCAAGCCATCGCGGACGCGACTGTAGAGGCGATCGCGGGAGCGGAATTTTGCCTAGTTGCTCTCCTGGAGTCGGATTGCAGCGGCCTCAAACTCAGCGCTGTCGGGGGTACGGAAAACTTTGGTGGGGGCAAAACCCCGCACGTGCAAAACAAGCTGCTGTGGAAAGCATTTGCGACGGGAGAGTCTGTACTGTGGCGGTCGGAGTGCCGCAAAGGCTTGCTGCCGGCGGCGGCTTGTGCAGCGGCGATCGAGTCGGGGCAAAGCGGGCGTTTGGGTGTGCTCGCCATCGGCAACGGGAAAGACAGCACGGCGATGGACGGGCATACTCAGCAACTGCTGGCGGTGATGGGAAAACAAGCGGCGATGGCCATTAATAACGCACTGGCGATCGAAAAATTAAAAAAGCAGGAACAGCTTTTAGACTTGCAAAACGAGCTGCTAATTCGCCAGCAGGAAGAACTGGAAAATCAGGGGCGACGCATTCAACAGCAAAAATTGGAACTGCTAGAAGCAGCCAAGTTAAAATCGCAATTTTTGGGCATCATGTCCCACGAATTGCGAACTCCCATGAATTCGATTATCGGCTTTTCCCAATTGCTGCTGCGCCAGCACAAACAACTGCTCAGTGCCCAGCAAAAAGAAATGGTGGGGCGCATTTTAGATAACGGCAAAAACCTGCTACTGCTGATTAACGATATCCTCGACCTCTCCAAAATCGAGAGCGGCCGCACAGAATTAACAATTGAAAAATTTGATTTAGCAAATTTAGTAATGGATGTCGCCTTGGAATTCGGAAATCAAGCCACCGATAAGAATGTGGCATTGTCCGTCAGCGTGTGCTTGCAGCATCAGTTTATAGTTAATGACAAGTTGCGCCTGCGGCAAATTTTGGTCAATCTCGTTTCCAACGCGGTTAAATTCACACATGAGGGCAGCATCTATATTGAGGTGCGGGAATTAAATCGCGATCGGCTAATTATCACCGTTCGGGATACAGGAATCGGCATCTGTGAAAAGGCTCTTCCCCACATTTTCGACAAGTTCCACCAAGGCGACCAAACCACAACTCGCCAATATCCAGGCACTGGTTTAGGACTAGCTATTTGTGCCTCTTTAGTCAAGATGATCGACGGCACAATTACTGCTGAAAGTCAACCCAAAAAAGGTTCGATATTTCGGATGGAATTTCCGCGAAAAGTTTATCCTAAAAAACTTACTTCCTGACTAAGGATCGCGAATTAAATAACTTACAATTTTAATTGTTATTGTGGGATGGGCGTCCCGCCCGTCCCACAAACTTGTGGAAGTTATTTAATTCTCATTCCTTAGTGCTTTAAATGCACAACAGCTTAATAGACGAAAAAATAAATAGGACTAAGAGCAAAAAAAGGTGTTACCTACTAATTATAGCGGTAGGGTGCGCCGAGACGCACCCTACATATAGAGGTTTTGGGTAATTCCTTTATTCTTGAGTCCCTCTCTGCTAGGAGGAGAGTTTGTGTAGGATAGGTTGCAACAGCAGACTCTTATCTAAAGACTAGAAGTTTTCCCTACTTCTGCCTGAGTAGCAATTGGTTTAACATCGGTGTAGCCCATATTATTAGCTACGTCGCGCAGCACCGAAATTTGCTGTTCAAAATCAAGACCTTCAATTTGACCCAACACGCCATTGACAGCCTCAGTTGCCTCATATCCGTCGGGGATATCGACAATTGTTTCACCCATACCAATCGCCCAAGCATACCAAACCACCAACTGATTGTTAGCAGTTAAAGCTCCGTAAGCGTGAGAATAGGGCGTGTCGTCGCGGTTGACAATACCTCGCATGATATTCAGTTGTTGATCGGCCGAAAGCTTGTAAAAATCATCCAGCAGCATGGGAGCTAATTCTGGTTCGGCGGCGGCGGGAGCGGCTGGTGTAATTGAATCTCCCATTTTTTCATAAACAAAGTAGAGCAGCGCCAGCTTTTCATCTGTACCCAACCCGTTGATTGTCTGAACGATGTTTTGAGTGTCGTTGGAGAGAGAGTGAGGATTGGTGGCGGCGGGTGAGTTCATAAACAAAATTCCTTAAAAATGCTTTCAGAATATATAAATATCAACATTTGTAAGTGCCAGTCACCATCCCGAAGAGGTAATACGATTTGAGGTTTTAAATTTTAGATTTTAGATGAAAGAATTGAGAATGACAGATGAGGTATGGGTTTGAAGCTTGCATATAGTTGGATTAGTTTAGGAAACTCGTGTAATGTTGACCAGCCACATGAGAATAAATCAGCCTTGAGATAGAAGCGCGCGATATATCTACGGGTAGATGAAAAATTAACGAAATAGAATCACAATAAATACAGTAAATTGTTAAATAAAACTAGAAAGGAGTCGGCTATGTCTCAAATCAATACAGAACCAAATAACACTGAAAGCTTTGACGCTCAGCAGATAACTGAAAGCGTGGAAGCTGGAGAACAAAAGTTGCCGACAGTTGATGTATCAGCAGACTACGAAGCTTCAAAAGAATTTAGTGTTAGTGACATCGATCGCACGGGTGCCGGCGCTCAAGCTGCCGCCGCTGCAACTGCACCTAAATTTCCTATTCCCGCTCCTAAAGATATCGCAAAGCCGGCAGATACAAGCGGCAATCCCGCTGATTTTCGTTCGATGGCTCAGGAAATTAAGCCTGCAGGTACACCGGGCGAAGTTACCGACGATTTGATGCAGAAAGCGATCGATCTTGGTACTCCCGGCAGTTAATTTAGAAATTCTCCATCCTCGACGGACAACCTCTGTATTGTAGGGTGCTTATGACGCGCCTTCCCCCTATAATTCGCGCGTCAAACCACTTTTTATATAAGTCCTGCAAGTGACTGTACGATAAGCTGCAATACAGTAGGGACGGAACAAGGTTTTGTCCTTAAAAGCTGCAATAGGGTAGGGACACAACATTTTTGTGTCCTTAAAGCGTTAATTTTAACTCTCCCTAATCGCTTAATTTTAAGTCGATCGCCCGACAGATTTGGCCGACAGTGCGATCGCCCAAAATTTCAATTACTAAATCCACGCGATCGCCCTCCTCAACCATCGACTTAATAAATAACTCGGGATGCAGCGCTTTCCAGAAATATTCGACAAACCGATTAATTTCCGCTTCTGACATTCCCGACTTCCCCGTCGCCATCATTTCCCGTTCCGCCTGATTGCGCCACACTTGAGAAATGCGATAATCTTGGGGATACAAAACCATCAACCGATCTAATCGGTTCCACAGGGGCAGATAGTCGTGCAGCTTCGCATTCATATCGCGCGCAAACTGACAGTCGCTTTCTGTGGAAATCGGAAACGGTGCAGCCGCCAAAAACTCGTTTAATTTGGCATCAACCACCGGATTCACACCGACAAACCAACCTTCAAAAAGTACAATATCCGCACCGGAAATAATTTCGGGTTGACTTCTATCTCCTGCACCTCCATAGGCTGATTTGTCAAACCTGGGAATTTCTATATTTTTAATTATATCCGGTTTGAGGGCATCTGATTTGGGATTGTCAAATGCTGCTAAATTATGAGTTTGAGAACCGCGCAACTTGTCTAAAACTGCGATTCCCAAGTCAATATCGTGAGTGCCGGGGGGGCCGCGCCAAATTAAACGCGGGTCTGCTTTTTGGAGTTGTTGGCGATCGGCATAAGTCTTGTAAAGATCGTCTAAAGAAAGGCTGACAGTAGAATATCCCAATTTTCCCAGAATCAGCCTCAAAACTTGGCATAAAGTAGTTTTTCCCGTTCCTTGCCCTCCTAAAATTCCTTGAATTAAAGGACGGTTTAAACTTTGTTTGGCAGTCGATAATTGCATTGCCAGCGGCAGCCACAGATTCCACAAAGTTTCGAGGAAAACAGTTGACTTTAGGGGGAAAGTATGCAGTTCGTCAAGAAGAGAAAAGAATAAATCGGTTTTGCAGCGGACAACATCGGCTACACTGTCAGGAGTAATCCCAAAAGCGCGCGTTCGCGAAGCCCTCGAAGAGGATCGCACATCATCCGCAAGTTCCCACAAAGCCAGGTGATCGAAGTCGGGAGCGATCGGGCGATCGCCGGCTTGCCATCGATGTAAAATTTCAACAGGGGTTACAGTCGATCGATCCATATCCTAAAAACTCTCGCTAGCGGGGGCTGGTTTTGTCCAATTACTATCTACAACCGACAAATATTTCCCCTCCTTTTAAGAGCCAAGTTTGAAAGCCTCCACAAATAAATTGTAAGTCACGCCAATTTTCAGAGCATAGAGCATATCCACCCAAAAAGAACGGGCTACAGGCCGCGGGCTGCCGTAAACCAGCCAGCTCGCAAACTCAGTCAACAACACCAACAGCCCGGCCGCGATAATATCCCAATCTGCTGATTGTCCGGCGATAGTCGAAATAGCAGTTCCCAAAAAAGTGCCGAAAAGCAGGCTAATTAGCAGTAGCGAAATCCGCCGCCAAGGATTGCTCAGCCAGCCTCGGAATCGCTCGCCCAGAACATCAATCAATCTGTTAATTCGGGTATTCTGCATAAAAAAAGTTATACCATTGGAGATTCGAGATTGGAGATTTGAGATGCGGAATTACTGATGAATATTGGGTTTTGGAGTACGGGCATAGAGTAGCACTTTTTTTTTCAACTGCTATTAAAAGCTATAACGATGAGTCAACAAATGCCCCTCCAGGCTAAATCCAAATTCTTACCGCGGTCAGTATGTCGCCATCTAAAATATAAAATTTAACATCTAAGATGGTATTAAGCGATTGGCGAATTATAGCAGAGAACGGTTAAGTCATTAAGTGTAACTGTATCTTGTGTCACAGCAGCCCCTGGTTTTACATTAAAAATAGTTAAGACTCATTGCGGGTGCAGTCTATCCTTTAAGCCTAAAATTTATGAATCTTAAAATTTACCAGCTCGTAATTGGAGTGTCGATCGTCCTAATTACAGGAATGTTTCTAGGACGTTTTGAAATCACTATCTCCAACGGTTCAAATCAGTCGAGCGATTGGCCCTCACAAGCCACCGCACTCCCCCCCATACCCCCCATTTCTCCAGTTGCGACAGATTCAGCAGACACCGCTAGCGAGCCCAAACCCGACTCAACACCAACCCCCCCAGATCCAGAGGAGGAAGTGCTTTCCTCAATCCCTGTAGATGCTAAAGCCTCCGGCCGTTTGCGCGTCAGCAACCGCAGCGAACACCCAGTGCGAGTGGCCCTGCTGTCGAAACGGCAAGCCAAGGAATCCTACGGCAAACCGGCGCACTGGGATTTTGCGCCGGGGGAAGGTGGCGGCAAGGGACTGATGCTATCGCTGCCGGAGGGAAAGTTACAAGTCAAACGGGGAGACATTTTAGTGGTTTTTGCTCAGGATGGTTCTCGCCGCTACTGGGGGCCTTTCGTCGCCGGGGAGACACCCTCGCCGGCTTGGAACAGCACAGCCGGAGAATGGCAATTAATTTTGCAGCCGTGAACGCTTAGCTGCAGGTGCGGAAATTTGGGTCGAGAATTCCGGTCGATCCGGTCTTGTTGAGAATGGGCTATGGGAGGTTAAACTCACATATCTTGCACCATTCTCGCTTAACAGGCTTTTGGGCCTGTTCCACAAAGAGTGAATTTTCTTGTGGGGAGTAGGGGTTGGGCAGGAGAGCCAGCCCCTGAAAGGCTTGTTGAGAATGGTGCAACATCTCTGTTTAACTGATATCTTGCACCATTCTCGCTTAACAGGCTTTCCGGCCTGTTCCACAAAGAGTGAATTTTATTGTGGAACAGGCCGGAAAGCCTGTTCATAAAAGCCTTCTTGAGAATGGTGTAACATCTGAGTTTAACCAGATTCGATCGAATGGGGAGTTTCGAGAATGCGAATCTTTCGGTAGACTCTCTATGCGAGCTAAAATTTAAAATCTAAAATCGCAGGAAGTTTGCGTGAAGGAAGTTATTAAAAATTTGTCAGAGTTTAGGAAGCGCCCGTTAGCGTTAGCGAAGCGATCCGAAGGAAAGCCCTCGAAGAGGATCGCACCAAAGCTGCTGTCGCTTTTATGGCTGTGCGCGATCGCCTGGGTAGGTTTCTTGTGGAATCTCGGCAACATCGGTTTAGTTGACGAAACCGAACCGTTGTTTGCCGAAGCCGCCCGTCAAATGACGCTGACAGGGGATTGGATCACTCCTTATTTCAACGGCGAAACGAGGTTTGACAAGCCACCGTTGATTTACTGGCTGATGGCGGTGGCTTACCGCACGCTGGGTGTTAACGAATGGGCCGTGCGTCTTCCCTCGGCCTTGTGTGCGATCGGTCTGACTTGCCTCGGATTCTATACCTTATCGAAGGAAGGAGGAAGTTCGGCAACGGATTCTGTAACGGATTTAACGGATGTCAGGAATAAGGAAGAAGGGCACGATACGGATTCGGACACGGATACACGGATGAATGTAACTGTCTTTTCTCCCTCGTTCTCCCACTCTCCCACTCCCCCACTCTCCCCTTCTCCTAGTATTCCTATTTTTCTTTCTACTCCCTGGATTGGTGCTGCCCTAATAGCTTTAAATCCCCAAACTATTGCCTGGGGACGGACTGGCGTTTCAGATATGCTATTAGTTAGTTGTATGTGTTCGGCACTATTCGCATTTTTTCTCGGTTACACTCTAGAAGAACAGAGAGAAAAAGCCGAATTTTCCACCGTTTCCGCTTCCCGATTTCCCAATAAGTGGTATCTGACTTTTTACGTACTAATTGCCTTAGCAATTCTGGCTAAGGGGCCTGTGGGAATTGTCTTGCCAGCGCTGATTGTTGGCTGCTTCGGGCTTTATTTGGGAAATTTTTGGCAACTTTGGCGCGAAATGCGTCCGGTGTCGGGAATCTTGATTATTCTGGCGATCGCCTTGCCTTGGTACATTTTGGTTATTTTAGACAACGGTCAAACTTATATTGACAGCTTTTTTGGCTATCACAATTTCCAGCGTTTTACTGGAGTAGTCAACAAGCACTCCGCGCCTTGGTATTTTTACTTTTTTGTAGTGCTAGTTGGTTTTGCACCTTGGTCGATTTATTTGCCGGTGGCGATCGCCCGCACCCGTTTTTGGCAGCGCAGTTACTGGCGTCGTCAACCGCGATCGGCTCAGTTGAGTTTATTTGCCCTATTTTGGTTCGTCTGCATCTTTGGCTTTTTTACGATCGCCGTGACCAAATTGCCCAGTTATGTATTGCCTTTAATCCCCGCCGCTGCGATTTTGGTAACGCTGCTGTGGAGCGATATTATTGCAGGCAACGAACCAGAAAATAGGCGGGCAAAGTTAGAAAAAAAACCTAATTCTTTACCGCGAGGGCTGTTAGTTACATACATTTTCAATGTCATATTTTTACTGATTATAGCCGGAGCAACTTTCTACTGCTACAACTGGCTCGGAGACGACCCGGCTATGCCCAATTTTCCCCAAGCAATTCAGCAGTCGGGATTGCTGATTGTAGGCGGTACGATTTGGATAATTACAGCGGTGGCGATCGGACTTTTACTTTGGCAGCGGCAACAGCGCTGGATTTTGGTTGCTAACTTCATCGGGTTAGTAGCATTTATCATCTTTGGTCTTACTCCCGCCTACAAATTGGTCGATATCAACCGCCAGTTACCTCTGAGACAGTTAGCGCAGGTTGCGGTTCAACAAAAACTGCCGGGGGAAGAGTTTATTATGGTTGGTTTCTGGAAACCCAGTCTGGTTTTTTATACCCAAGAGCCGGTGACTTACTACCGAGCTGTCAGAAGGGCGATCGACTACATTAAGGAATCTAAAAACCCAAATTCTCCCTCTATTTTGTTGCTGGGATATCCAGAGAAATTTGTGGAATTAGGATTGCAGCCAAATCAATATCAATTGTTGGACAGTCGGGGCGCTTACCAACTCGCCAGGGTTCCGAGAACAGCATTTCGATAGTGGATTGTACTGCGGTGTGAGCCGACCTATATGGTGTGAAAGTAGGGGCAATCCCCCCGTGGTTGCCCCGGAATTTGGATATGGTGCGTCCAGGACTGCAAAAGCTATAATCTAGTCACTACCTAAAGCCCGAAGCTGGGAGCCTACAATGGTTTCAATTCTCAACAAACCCTCCTCATTAATCCATGAGATTTGCATTGAAAAAGTCGATCGGTGGAAGTTGTTCAAATTTAGTGAATCGCTGCCACAGCGTATGGAAAATTTGTTAGAGAAGAAGAAGGACGATCGACTAATAGCAGAAGAGGCAGCCGAACTCGATGCCATTGGGGAATTAGATCGTATCTTTACCCACATCAATGCAATGATGGCGGCTCAAGATGTCAATCAGCGATCGTGAGTTAACTAGCGTTACGGAGTAGATTAGATGAATCCTGAGACAAAACAAGTATCACAGCACATGAAAGAATTTGGGCTTCATATTCTTGGGAGAGCTATTTATGATGCAACATTTAGCGAGATCACGAGGCCTTTTGCTCATATGTTGTCGGTAGTTCATGCAGCACATGGAGCAGAAATACTTATCAAGGCACGCATTGCTGAAGAGCATCCGCTTTTAATCTTCAAGTCCTACCCTAAATCAAATACTACTAAGGATGTATTGAGTATCAAGGAACTCTTTAAGTACAGTCGAACTTTAATTTATTCAGAGTTACCTGAAGTTCTTTGGGCGACAACTGGTTATAGAATCAAGGAATTAGATAGATATCAAAAATTTGGCGATCTGCGAAACATCATTGTCCATTTTTCTGCCGCTCCTGATTGCGAAGCTTCCACAGAGACATTAAAATTTGCTTTGGAAGTTTTAGATTATATAGTTCAGGATTTTTGGGGTGAAAGCTTGATTTACTATTCGCAAGAATGGGACGATGTAATCATTTCTGAGGGTTATCTGCGAGAACAAATTGAGCAATTGAATATTCAGGTGCACCCCGACACACAGAAACAAATAGAAAGTCTTGACCTAACCTTAAAATAAAATGGATATAGAAGCCAGAAAGGGAACGATCGCTCATAATTAAGGGAGTGTCTACAGCCACGCCACATCATCGAGAAAAGCGTATTTAGAAAAGTGGAAGATTATGATTCCAATCAATGAAGCCCAAAAGCAGTTGCAGCAGTTGATCGATGCGGTGAGTCAGTCACACCAACCTATTGTGATCGCAGGACAGACTAGCAATACAGTGTTATTATCTGAATCTGACTGGGCATCTGTGCAGGAAGGAGACACTGTATCTTCTCTCAGTGCCAGGGATGCGGGAATCAATTCGGGAAGGAATGGCAACGGCGATCGAGGATTGCGATCGCCAGTTGCAGTGGTGAATGGGAATCTGGTATACACCAAGCAGGCACAGAAAGATGCCAAAAAACTGGTGTTTAGCAATTTACGATACAAAGCATAAGAGTTCAGGCGCTACTATGGGTATCAGTCAAAGAAAAGACTATCCCACGATATGTATTTACTCTAGATAAGGTGATAACACATAATGCAAAAGCAAACAGACGATCTTAATCAGCAGTTAGAATCAGTTCGTTGCAAAATTATTAATTCCTACCTGGCAACTATTGAAGATAGCTTTCGAGAAAACCGTCCCCAACTAAAACTTATCAATTATGGTACGGGTTCTGGAAAAACTCACCAATTGTTTCAAGCGATTTATAAAACCATAGAAGAACATTCAACTATTCAAATAATCGGCATATATGTTGCGCCATTGAGAGAACACTTATGTGTTCCAACTTCAGTTGAGAGCCAATACCAAAATATTCCCGTCTATAAAATAAATTCGTTAGAAATGAAAACGACGGATGAGTATATCAAATTATACAAGGAACTAATATCTTCTATTCTCAAAAACACAAAACTTTGGAGAATTGATAAAAAAGTATGTTCTGAGGAAAAGGTTCAGGAAAATAAACGCAACCTAGAGAAAGTAAAAGAGGTGATTAAACGCCTTGAATATGTAAAAAACACAGGTTTAGGAGATGAGGATTTTAATGATTCTGAAATTACGAGAGCCAGACGGGAACTGAATCATTTAATTGAAAGCTTTTTAGAGTTTTTTATCAAATGTGAATTAGATAAAAGAAATTGTCCTGCTCAATGCTCAAAGTTAATTGAAATATTTTTCCCCCTCCATCTTCTGCAAAACAAATCTGGAATTTTGATGCTCACCTATAATAAATTTGAAACGGCTATTCCGTACTTTATCCACAATGGTACAAAATGGGTAAAGAAAAGCAGTCATCTCGATAAATACGTTATTGAGCATACAGACAACTCCCGAAAGTTTATCCTTGCCTTGGATGAGCAGGAAGATGGCTATCAAATTATGCTAGAGGAGAAGATTGATATTATCTCTCCTGAAAAACTGGCCATCAATAATGCGCTGTCATCTATCAATAGAGAATTTTCGATGCTGTTTTCAACTCAAAACAATGAAAACAGAGATTTTTTAACTTTTGTAGATAAGAATAAGGGAGCTTTTTACGAATTTCAAGAACACTTGGAAAAAGACAAAGTTCTAGAAGAAAAATTGCAAAAATTCGCCCGCACATATCAAAGACTGACTGTTGAGGAGGGAAACTCTATCAAGTTTTTACAACAAATAGTAAAAATTCAAAAGGGGCTTGACGAATCAACGGAAGAAATTGTGGGAATTTTCGAGAATAATGATGAAGAAAATCCCATTATAGTAGATTTTGAAATGTTATCCAGAGTTATTTCAAAATTCGAGAATAATAGAAGTTTGTTGATTCCTCAAAAGCTTTACAATAAAATATGTGATGATTTAATGAACATTTTTGCATACAACAACCTATACATCTACAACCTAGAACCTCTGCAAAAATTGTTTTTAACCAAACCTTCTGGCGGGCACGTCCAAATCACAGAGGAAAAAGTGGCAGATAATACCTCTGTAGCAGAGTTAATTTATGCCATTCTAGCTGTGCGATCGCAAATCAAAACCATCAAAGATTTTCTAGCTAACGTCTTAGATGCTGAAGATTCTCAATCCCGTTCTTTAGAAATTTGGTCGAAACAAATAGCTAAAGTCCAAAAGGCAAGTGAAGAAACTCCATCGCAAAATCAACTGCTAAAATACTTAAATATTGCCTATGTCTATGAAAGTTATAAGTCGATCGTAAATATCAAAGAAATTTCTCGTTATCAAAATCCTAAAAATAATCTGATCGAGCGCGCCCTTAGAGAAGTTTCTATTGGTAGTACGGCTATATTGACTTCGCCTGAATTCAAGATAAATTCCATGTTATGCAATAATAGTAATGTGATTTTTTTGATTTCAGCAACAGGAGGAATTTTAGGAGATTTAAGCACGAGCTATGATATGCAGTATTTCAAAGATAAATTGCGGAATGCTAGTGAATCCGGTGAAAGTTCCTTTAAGGAAATGAGCGAGGAAGAAGTATCGCTTTGCGAAAACATCAGAGAGAGTCGTGAGGCGAAGCGACAGATTGCAGTAAAGTTTTTCGGTGAGGATTTATTGTCTTTCCCAAATAACGCAACTCAAAAAGTTGTGGAACGATTTGAAGAAAAGATTTTAAAAGGTTTTATCGACGATATCAAGCAGGATGGGAATTGGCTGGGAAATTACAAAATCCAAGAACTTCAAAAGTTTATTCGTTTCTTGTTTTACCTGTTTGAGGATGACTCAATTAAAGAAACAATTGCTTTTACTCAAACTCTACGCTGGATTAAACAGTTAATTCAACATTGCGAGCGGCTCAATCATGCTAACTTTATATTTAAGGTGTCACCCAAACATCCAAATATATATTATCTGCAAGTAAAGCATAAGGAATATCAGAGTAAGATTCAGATTAAAATAATTTTGTATGAGGCATCATTCAACAGTCTTTACTGTGACAAAAAAGCTGAGAACACGTATTTGAATGAGCTGGTTGAAAAAGAAGGGGAAAAAATATTCTTCATATCGGCTTATCAATCAGCTTCCAAAGGATTGAATCCTATCATCAAAAACCCTAACGGCAATGAAAAAGATTTCGACTCTTTAGCTTTGTTAATGGACAGTTACTATACAGTAATGGGCCCATCGCTTAACAAATCAAAAGATTCGGGATTATCTATGACGCTTTACCATTTTGCCTTAATGAAAAGTATTGTAAATTTGGGAGAGTCTGATATTGAAATCAAAGATTTCAACCAATACCTCAGCCAACCAGAAGCTGGAGAATTTCGACAGCAGCAACACCAGATTTTATTAGGGAAACAAGTTTTGCAAGCTATCGGCCGATCTGAGAGACGCGATTTTCCAAACCAAGTAGTAAAAATATTTGTTAATGAAGAAACCCGAAAAAATCTAGTAAATTTTTACAGATACCTGGAACGGGAAGAAAAGGAGGAAATTCGGAAATTTTCCGTTAACAACCACAAAGTCTACTTAAGCGTTCGAGAAGAAGAGAAAAAACGAGCGATTAAGGATTATGACGATCATGTTATTGATGAGATTGATGCCACTCTGGCTTTTCAAGAGTTTAGAACACAAATGTTGGAGGAAATCGAGCGCTTTCATCTTAATACACATACTTTTGATATCGCACAAGCGTGGGATGCGTTGCGCGACCCAATTGTTTTCAAGGACCCAGCCAAGTATCTGGAAAAGTTGCGAGATTCAGAGCTATTTCCTGATGATTTTATTGAGTCATTATTCTATCACAACCCAGAACAAGTTGAATTTACGCCATATTTAGCTTCCGAGGAAGAAAGCGGTCAAAAATTCCAGATTATCAGTGATAGCATCAATGGGGAAAAAATCTATTTTTACCAGAAGGGGTTATATCCTGAATATCTAAAAATCAGCGATCGAGGCTATGACTTAGAAGGTAATGAAATTGACTCGCTAGAGCCTTCGACTGATTTAATCTACAGACTGTACAACAAGTTGATCCCCAAACCCGAAGTTTTTAATACTTATATTCCGCGTCCGCATTTCTTTTACGATGTGTTGTATCCCTCACTGGCTGAAAATTTTGTGGAACGCTGGATTCAAGATATAATTTTCAAAGGCAAAGACTGGAAAGCTATAAAATCCACCTATGGTTTTGAGCCATTGCAAGATTTCACAAAGTATCGTAAGCTATACGAGCGGTTTGATTTGTACTATGTCAAGGAGAAGACGCTATTTTGTATTGATGTTAAAGCTTGGAGCGTGGCTTCGGGAAATCGCCTGTCCAAAAAAACCCTGGATAAAACCGAAAAGAAGCTGAAGGCGATTGTTTCAGACTATCCAGAATTTAGCACTGCGAGAGGGTTACTCCTTAACTTGCACGCCGCCCAAGCAAAAAATCAACAACACTCACCCAGGTTATTTTCGGGAAATTTGATTTTCTTTGACGATCGCAATTGTCCAGTACAATCCAATATCCTCACCGAGTTTTTGTTTCCCAAGGAGAAATAAAATGAAAAATAAAATAGCAGCCTTATCAGATATATCGCGAACCAACCAAATAGAAATATTACAAAACCCACAAGAAGTTGCCGAAAAACTGTTTCAGTATCTATTTAAAATGGGACAAGGGATAGAACATTTTCCTCTTAAAAATCGGCTTGCTGAAGATGAAAATTCTGAGAATGAGGATTCACGGGCTAGCTTTTATAAAGAACAGCATAAATACATTAAAAATGAAATAAAAAAAAGGCTGGCTGAACATGGGCAAGAACGGGAAAATTCAGACATTCAATACTTCCTATCCTATACTGGTGGCAAAAAATATGTGTTCTTTTTATCGCCTAATAAAAATCATTCGGGATGGCAAAAGTTATTTACGGCTAATTCTAGCGATCGAGAAAGAATCTTCAACCTCATTTTCAAGTTTTATATTCTGTCTCTAGGCTTATCCGTTGAAACAATAAATGGTTTTGAAGAATTACTATTACTCCATTCGATGAAGCCCATTGAATCAAAAAAATCTCTTTTTGTCTGGGGACATAATTTGTTAATCAAATACAATCCATATAATGTACTAACATTAACCTTGTCTCGAAAATACCGAAAATTCTTATTGCCCAAAGATAAAAAAGATTACAAGACTGTAGATGGTGATAATTTAGGAGAGTTGTTGGTATGCAAAAATAAAAATTACTACTTCGATCGCGATCTAGATGCTCGTCACAAAAATGATATTCCTTTTATGCAATTTGATACAGAGCCCAAAAATTATGACAAGTTCAAAAAAACTCAGCTTTATCATTACCAAAACCTCATGACAAAACTTGAGGGCTTTTTAAGTGAGTGCCAGATTAAATTTAAATCTCTTGATTTTCAGGCTGACCACTACTTAGAAAACCCTTTCATCAAAAACATAGAATCTGTAGAATTTTTAGACATTATTAATAATACTGGAGTCGATTTAGCTGAATCTGACCAACAATTTTTGCAACATTTTCTGAAACATCAAGGGGTATCTACGATCGCATTTTACAATCAGGGAAAAACTGTTAGTACCTATGAAAAAGTAGAATCTGAAGGTGAGGAAGAGGTTTGCTGGAGAATTACTGAATCTATTAAATGGTCAGATATTCAACTCGAATCAGGAAAAAACTATTTGGTTTTCAATAAACTTTTGGAGGAAGAAGCCGGTTCAAGGGCTTACCAGAGAAAAGATGCTCTGTGGTGTCCATCAACAAAAATAGATAATAAATCGTCAGTAGATTTCTATTCACAGTTAAAGAAAAGATTTAACTATTTAGACACAGGAGTTTTTGTTAGCACGCAGGGGATAAATATACCCGAATTTACTGGTGTAGGAAATAATAAATCAGCTTTGGCGGTTCTTAATTATACAGCTCAAATCGATCGAGATAGTCTCCAAAATGATACGAAAGCTTGGACAGAGGGGAAATTATTGGATGTAGAGGGTTATATTTCCTGCTATCTAATAGGACAAGAAGATAGCAAGGAATGGGAAAATTTCTGCGATAAATACAAGATAAAGATTTCCCCAAAATTTCAGAAAGTCTTGATAGAGTTGGGAATTAAGAACTGGATCGCGCAGAGTTTTTCAAATGAGAACTTGGGCTTGCCTATTACTACTCCTCAATCATTTACTGAAAAACAATTTTTTAGTATTTATGTCCGCAGCCCTAGAAACAAGGAAGCTAAAGCGGTTGCGGTAGAATTTCTTTGCAAAGATGGTTGCATATATATAAAAAATGTAATCTACGATTTGAAACAAATAGAATCTAAGTTTCGATTCTTAAAAAAGAAAAAAAATAAGTCAGAAAAATTAATTGACGATCAAAAATATTTTGTAGATGAATCAGAGGATCTGTATATTAGTTGTTATACAGATGATTTTTATACACCAACGTTAATTGGACGGACTGGTATTATTGAAGACTTGGAAAGCGGAGAACTAACAATAGATCGAAAAAACAAAAGTGAAAATAGTAGTAGATTTTTACCTTTGGTATCCCATTACAATAGCGAGATTAAACCTATTAACAGAATCCAAAAGATGATATCTTTGGATTTAAAGAACGAAATATTTATTCAGTATTATGTTCCTCCCGCGCAAAATATCGTAGGAGTGATTAAGAAAGGGTTTAGAGTCTATCATTTGATTGGGAAGAGATATTCAGGAGAGTCAATTCCCACATCTGAGCTGATCGAGCATCCCATCACAGCTTTACATCTTAGTACGCTAACTCACAATGTTTTAAAAATCGGGGAAAACAGTCAATCGTCATTGTTACAAAAAGTAGCACAAGTATTAATTGAAAATTGAAACAAGGCTGAATTTGAATGCTGCTTTCAGAAAAAATCCAGATAGTTCAGCGAGAGGAGAAGCTCATCGGATACACTCACATCTGGTCTGAGGCCGGAGACAAGTATCAACGTCAGCTAGAAGCCAACCTGCTACTTAGAGCCGATCGAGGATTGCGATCGCCCTTTAGACTGGTAACTTAGCCCACCATACGTGCAATAATCAGCCATATTATCTGGTACGCGATCGCCTGAACCTATGGATGCGCTAATCGGCAAAACTTTACAGGGTGGAAAGTACACCCTCGAACAAGAATTGGGACGCGGCGGCTTTGGGATTACCTTCAGGGCAAATCACCGCTATTTAGGACAGCCTGTAGTCATTAAAACCCTCAACGAATCTCTGCGGCAGCAACCCAATTTTGCTGAGTTCGATCGCAAGTTTCAAGACGAAGCGAGGCGGTTGGCTTCCTGCGTTCATCCCAATATTGTGCGCGTCAGCGATTTCTTTGTGGAAGACGGGCAGCCTTACATGGTGATGGACTACGTTCCGGGTCAGAATTTGGGCGATGTAGTCGGTTCAAATAATCCGCTACCAGAAAATCTCGCAATTCTCTACATCACTCAAATTGGCGCTGCTTTAAAAGTTGTTCATCAAAAGGGTTTGCTGCACCGAGATATCAAGCCGCAAAACATTCTGCTGCGCCAAAACACCCAAGAAGTTGTGCTGATAGATTTTGGAATTGCCCGCGAGTTTACTCCCGGTGCAACCCAAAGTCACACTAATATGGTGTCCGACGGCTACGCGCCCCCAGAACAGTATTTCGCCCAAGGAAAATATACGCCCGCCACAGATGTTTACGGTATGGCGGCGACGCTTTACACTTTATTGACAGCACAGGTGCCGGTGGCTGCAATTTTGCGTACCAGTCAGCCGATGCCTTCACCCCGCGACTTGCGGCCTCAGCTAAGTGCGGCTGTCAGTTCTGCAGTGATGCGGGGGATGACAGTAGAAGCTCAAAATCGCCCTGCTAGCGTGGATGAGTGGCTGTCGCTGCTGCACGGGCAGCCTCATGGTGCAGCGTCGCCGAGCACCGGGCCGACGGTGGCGGTGATGCCGGGACACGGGCCTCAGTCGCCTGCGGGTTCCAGAACAGCGCCTGCTGTGGTGTCTTCTGGGCAAGGCAGCCGCAAGGTTTGGTGGATTTTGGGGTTCGTGACGATCGCACTTATTGTGGCAGGTTTTGTCGGTATTGCTAGGGTTTTCCTCAACCGGCCGTCTTCGGAACCCGCACCGGTGGCCCAGGACGATCGCACTTCGGCCCCTGCAGATCCAGAAGCGCGCGTGAACCCCGCACCAATTCCCGCGCCGACACCAACGCCACCACCAACTCCCAGAGAAACTCCGCAGGCTGCTGAAACTCCGCCTGCTGCTGAGACTCCAACCCCAGCGGGGGCGGGCACGGGGGCACCGCCCCTACAGACGCCAACACCAGCGCCTTCTCCCGAATCTGTCGAACCCACACCAACAGAAAAACTTGTTGACAAAGAGTTGCCGCCCGATCGATCGCCCGCACCCAGCGAACAACCGGGAACCAATTATCAGAAGACTCCCACAATCCCTGGGTATGCGGTTGGTACGCCGGAAAGTCAGATTTTAGCCGAATTGGGAGAACCCACTGACTCTCAAGCGCGGGGCTATTGGCCAAATACTCGCACCGCACTTTACGAAATATTGCCAAATCGGATTACTCTGGGCTACATTTACGATCGCGATTCGGCCCAGCTAGTACAAACAGAGGGTTCTTTTGCCCAGTCTGTGGACGATTTGGTGGTGCGAACCGCCTTAAACGGCATGGTGGGCGGGGCAAACCGGGAGATTTTGCAGGGATTCCGCGACGTGCAGCAGCGCCGGAGTAATCGCTTTACGTTTAGGAAAGGTTCGCTGGAAGGGACGATCGAACGCAACGAGCGCGATCGGATTTACATCGGCGTCTGGGACGAGAACTTGCATTAATTAGGAATTACGCACGGGTGGTCAGAAACCGGGTTTTTGCTCCAAGACTTCGTTAAAGCAGACAAAAACCGCAAAAAACCCGGTTTCTTTAATCCCCAATCGAAAATCCAAAATCTAAAATCTAAAATCGGTTGACGCAACACGAAATATTGTCTATAATTAGAGAACGCACGAGGGGCTGTAATGGTTTCGACAGGGTGGCGAAAGCTGCTCCGTGATGCAGGTCGAGAGGGAGTCTACTCTCGTTAATATCGGCTCAAAAAAAATAGTAAATGCGAACAACATCGTTCCTTTCGCTCGCAAAGCCGTAGCTGTAGCCTAAAAACTTCTTGAGCTTGGTTTAGAGTGTATGCCACCTCACTCCGTTAAAGGTAGCATAACAACCCCCAACGGATGCCCTAGCTAAACGTTTCTAGTCGGCTAGCTAGGAAAGCAATCACTAGAAAATCCCCCCATTTGGGATAAAGATGGTTCCCGCCCCGAGGATTAGAGGGGATAAACCTGTGAACGATCGGAAGGTAAATACCCGCTTTGGACGGCAGTTCGATTCTGCCCAGTTCCATAAAAGAAGTGACGTAAAATCAATGGTTTAAGCCATTTGAAAGCCACTTTATAGCATTAAAAGGGCTCAGAGTTAACTCTGGGCCCTTTTGTTTGGCTCAGATAGCTCAACTCATCCGTGTATCCGTGTCAAAATCCGTGCAGTGCTCTACCTTTTCCCCGCGAGGGGACTGAAATATTTGCTGGTCGTTTTTCAATTGGCGTTCTCACCGCCTTGCAACCGTCAACAGTCAACCGTCAACAGTCAACCATCAACCATAAGTTACCCACCCATTAGCTACGCTGCCGGCTCATATAATTAGAACTTCACCCTGTCTGTGCGTTCTTGGAGCCTGTCGGGCGATATACTATTAGGCGGTAAAGCATTAAAAATCTTTACAAAGACCCCGATTTCTAAGCCTACTCCTACAAAGGACGGGTGAAAAATTATATGCTGAGCGCTCAAAAGCTGGAAAAATGAACCCAGGAATTGACTTACAAGGAAGTTTTGTAGAAGCCCTGATGAATTTGGGCTTACCGGCGGACATCGCCCAAGTGCTTTGGCTACCGCTGCCAATGTTGCTGATGATTGTCGCTGCCGTCTTCGGGGTACTGACTAGCGTCTGGCTAGAACGGAAAATTTCCGCCGCCGCTCAACAGCGGGTAGGCCCGGAATTCATCGGCCCTCTGGGAGTGCTAGCACCCGTTGCTGATGGTTTGAAGTTGGTCTTCAAAGAAGACATCGTACCCGCAAAAGCTGACGCGCTGCTATTTACCCTAGGCCCGGTAATTGTGGTGATTCCAGTTTTTCTGTCTTACTTAATCGTGCCCTTCGGAGAGCATATGCTGATCGCCGATATGGGGACAGCAATATTTCTGTGGATTGCTCTTTCTAGCATTCAGCCGATCGGCTTGCTGATGTCCGGCTATGCTTCAAACAACAAATACGCCCTCCTCGGAGGACTCAGAGCCGCCGCTCAATCCCTCAGCTACGAAATTCCCCTAGCTTTGGCAGTATTGGCAGTTGTAATGATGTCCAACAGCCTCAGTACGATCGACATCGTACACCAGCAAGCCGGCTACGGCATTCTCGGCTGGAATATCTGGCGGCAACCAGCAGGTTTCCTGATTTTCTGGATCGCAGCACTAGCAGAATGCGAACGTTTACCCTTTGACCTTCCAGAAGCAGAAGAAGAATTGGTAGCAGGATATCAGACTGAGTACACAGGCATGAAATTTGCTTTGTACTATATCGCTTCCTACGTTAACCTCGTCCTTTCTTGCCTGTTAGTAGCAGTTTTGTACCTCGGCGGCTGGGAGTCCCCGATTCCTGTCGGAGTCCTGACAAATGCCCTAGGATTGAGCGAAACGACTCCTTGGTTGCAGGTAATTACCGGCTTGCTGGGCATTACAATGACCATGCTGAAAGCCTACTTTTTCTTGTTTCTGGCTGTTCTGCTCCGCTGGACTCTGCCGCGAGTTCGGATCGACCAATTGCTAAATTTGGGATGGAAGTTTTTACTTCCCGTTGCTTTAGTTAATTTGCTGTTGACCGCAGCTTTGAAGCTTGCCTTTCCCTTTGCTTTTGGCGGTTAATTCGTAATAGGTAACAGAACAGATAATAGCTAACCTAGAGTAGCTGTTAACTCTCATGACCTATTATCAATTAGCAATTACCAAAAACTCAAGTACAGAGAGAGAACACGATGCTAAAATTCCTCAATCAAGTAGGCGAATACGCCAAAGAGACTCTTCAAGCTGCTAAGTATATCGGTCAAGGGCTATCTGTTACTTTTGACCACATGAGACGCCGCCCGATTACGGTGCAGTATCCTTACGAGAAATTAATTCCTTCCGAACGTTTCCGGGGCAGAATTCACTTTGAATTTGACAAGTGCATCTCCTGCGAAGTTTGCGTTCGGGTGTGTCCGATCAACTTACCTGTAGTGGATTGGGAATTTAACAAAGAAACTAAGAAGAAGCAACTCAAGCACTACAGTATCGATTTCGGAGTGTGTATCTTCTGCGGCAACTGCGTAGAATATTGTCCGACTAATTGTTTGTCCATGACAGAAGAGTATGAGTTAGCCGCCTACGAACGTCACGAATTGAATTATGACAACGTGGCCCTGGGACGTTTGCCCTACAAGGTTACAGATGACCCGATGGTGACACCGATGCGGGAATTCGCTTATTTGCCGAAAGGTGCGATCGACCCCCATGAAGTTTCCTACACCGATCGCCGCGCCGGTCTGCGTCCAGAGGAAATTATCGAAAAGTAAGTCATTAGTCATTAGTCAGCAGTCATCAGTCATTAGTGAAATAACCAATTATTAATGACTGCTAACTAATGAGTAAAAACGAACAATAGAACACTAATAATTGAGGATAAAAAATTGTGAATCTAGCTGAAGGGGTTCAAATTGTTTCATTTGGAATATTGTCCGTAATGATGATTGCAGGAGCACTAGGAGTAGTGCTGTTCTCAAATATCGTTTACTCAGCCTTTTTGCTGTGCGGCGTATTTACCAGCATTGCCGGCTTGTACCTGTTGCTGAATGCCGACTTTGTAGCAGCAGCACAGGTATTGATTTATGTGGGCGCTGTTAACGTCTTGATTTTGTTTGCGATTATGTTGGTGAACAAGCGCGAAGATTTCCGCACAATTCCCAACGCTTGGGTGCGTCAAGTAGCAACAGCAGTAGTTTGCGTAGGCTTGTTTGCGCTTTTGGGTACGATGGTGGTGTCTACTCCTTGGACTATTGTCGCGACGACAGGAGCACCGGCCGAAAGTTCGATCGTCACAATCGCCAAACATTTCTTCACCGACTTTTTGCTGCCTTTCGAGTTAGCATCAGTATTTTTGTTAATGGCAATGGTAGGAGCCATTGTCTTGGCGCGCCGCGATTTCTTGCCAGATGAATTGTCCAACAAGCTATCTGAAACACCAGCTTTTAGTTTGCCGGAAAGACCTCGCGAATTAGTTTCGGCCGGAGATGTGTCTTCGCCAGAATCTAAGTAATATTATGGTGCGCTGAGCGCACCATAGTGTTAGTTTTGTAGTAACTTTAGATTGAGACAAAATCGCAAAATTTATGCAACTGCAACTCCAGTATTTCCTGTTATTAGCCGCCGCACTTTTCTGTATTGGCATTTACGGTTTGATTACCAGCAGAAATGCAGTGCGCGTGTTGATGTCGATCGAGTTGATGCTGAATGCTGTCAATCTCAATTTGATGGGTTTCTCCAATTATCTCGACCCCGTACAAATTAAGGGCCAAGTATTTACCGTGTTTGTAGTTACGGTAGCCGCGGCTGAAGCTGCGGTGGGTTTGGCAATTGTTTTGGCGATTTATCGCAACCGCAATACAGTAGACATGGAAGAATTTAACTTGCTGAAGTGGTAATTAATCAATAGTCATCAGTCATCAGTCATCAGTCATTAGCGACAAACTAATGCAGATTAAAGACTGATGACTAAGGACTAAGGACTAAGGACTAAGGACTAAGGACTAATGACTTCTAGTAATTTCTAGAGTAATTCTACCCCCGAAATCAGGGATGGGGGCAGCAGGTTTCGAGAGTTGTAGTTTAACTTTTTCGACTAACGGTAGTTGTAAAAGCGCTTGAACAATAGTATCTGCTAGGCGTTCGATTAATAAAAACTTCGACTCTTTGACTAGCTTTTGAATCAGAGTAATTGCGCTGCGGTAATCAAGAGTATGTTGAATATCATCACTTTTTCCAGCTTGCGATAAATCCAGCCAGAGAGTAACATCCACTTCAAACCACTGCCCCAAAACTTGCTCTTCCGGCAGATAGCCCGTATATCCGTAACAGCGAATTCCTGTAAGTTGAATAGAATCCATTTTGCAATAAACTAAAAGTGCGTTGTTCTATACCAATTTGTATTAAACCAGATAAAGTTCTCTTTCTCTTCCCTCTCTTTTTTTGCCCTTTGCCCTCTTCCTCTTCCCTCTGCGCCCTCTGCGCCCTCTGCGGTTCAATCACTCTTATTCTATCTTAAATTTCACAACCGTCCTCCTTTCTCCAACTTGTCCAATAAATCCTCAGCAACTTCATACCATTTCCGCCTAACTTCAGCATCTTCTGGCTTTTCTGTCAAGGTACGACCTTGGAATTCAGGATATTTATTGTAATATAATTCATCAACTTTTTGATAGAATATATCTTGCTCAATGTTGAGATTTTTGCGTCGTTTCCCAATCTTTTCTTGACGAATTATCTCTGCTTCCTCTAAAGATGTATCGGGAGGCGGTTGGCGCGAAGAAAATTTAGGTAAATCCGGCAACTTGGGCAATGTGAAACCAGATTTGACTACACTAAAAGCTAAAATTCCCGGTACCAAAATCACACTTAAACTCCCTAGGGTTTTCCAAGGAATTAACTTGAATGTGCTGTTGTGGTTAACAACTTGAGGAGTTTGGTGAACAGGAGTATGATTGCTAGTAGCAGTTTGAGTGGCGTTTTTGAAAGGGCGGCCGACAAAGTTCATTGTCACCATTTGGGAAATTATACTGCCAATTTGAGAGAGTTTTGGATCTTTGAGTGCTTCGCGGACTGCTTTTGCGGATTGGTAGCGATCGCCCGGTTGTTCTGATAACATCCGATCCAATACCGTGGCTAAATTAGGGCTGACACTGACGTGCGATCGCCAATCCCAAGTTTTATGATTGATATCGTACAATTTTTGAGGCTTTTTGCCGCTTAGCAGTACCAAAGCCGTGACGGCTAAAGCATACAAATCGCTAGCGGCAGAAACTTTCCCCAGTCGCATTTGTTCGGCTGGGGAATAACCCTGTTTGCCGATCGCCGTATCCGATTGTCCGTTAAACTGAAGTACGGCATTGGCTGCAATTTGTTTGACTGAACCGAAATCAATTAAAAATGGTAGTTTGTCAGCATCATGCTGAATAATATTATCCGGGGAAATATCGCGGTGAATTAAATTTTTTGAGTGGATGTATTCTAAAACTGGTAAAAGCTGAAATAGCAGTTGAGTAACTTCAGCTTCGCTAAAATTTTTACCTTGCTGCTGGCGCGATATCAATATTTCTTCGTAGGTTTGACCTTTGATATAATCTTGGACTAAAAATAAAGATGGATTCCCAGCCAAATCGGTTCGCAGGAGTTCTCGAAACCGGGGAATTTGCGGGTGTTGGAGGTGGTAAAGCATACTCGCTTCGCGATCGAACAATTCGGCGGCTTTCGGGCTGTGAACCACCGGAGAAAACTCTTTGAGCACGCAGTGTTCGTTGTAGCGGTTGATATCTTCGGCGAGATAAGTGCGCCCGAAGCCACCGCGGCCCAATTCGCGGAGGATGCGGTAGCGTTTTTCTAGAGTTGAACCTGGGGTGAGGAGGGAGGAGTTAGACATAAACCACGGCAAATTGTTCGATGTGGGGAGTCGCCGAGCACAGTATAGCTTATTGTAGCTAAGTTTGTTTGAATGCGAGGGAAGGAAGGGCGATCGCTTTTTTTGGGATGGATGAAGGAGAAGCGACACTTTGGTTAAGATTCAGTATCTACAGGATATCGTAGGGGCGGGTTTTACCAACCATCTATGTTATCAACCAAAAATATAATAAACCCGCCCCCACTTGGGCGGCAAATCTAAATCTACATTTTTCGCCTGCGATCGAACATCAGGTTAATTTGGATTATCGGCTGTCTAGGGGCGGGTTTATATAAATTGTTCGTGAACATCAAATATTGTTGGTAAAACCCGCCCCTACAGGCTTTTTTATTGTCGGGTTTGATCGGCTATCGAGGATTTACAAATCCCGATGTGTAAATTCCTTAGCATCTTTCCCCACATAACTAGCCGCAATATGGCCATTTCCAAAAACTCGATACTTATAGGTAATTAACCCCTCTAAACCAACAGGCCCGCGAGGTGGCATTTGCTGCGTGCTAATCCCCACTTCTGCACCGAAACCGTAGCGGAAACCGTCGGCAAATCTAGTTGAACAATTGTGATAAACTCCGGCAGCATCGACTCCATTTAAAAATGTTTCGGCGACTTCGCTGTCTTCGGTGACAATGACATCTGTATGTCGGGAACCGTAAGTATTAATGTGATTAATTGCCTCTTCCACAGAATCTACTATTTTGATTGACAAAATCAAATCGCTGTATTCTGTAGACCAATCCGCTTCATTTGCTTCGGCAATATTTTCGAGGAGGGCGCGAGTTTTTTCGTCTCCCCGCAATTCAACTTTTTTCTGCTGCAAAGCTTCGGCCACTGCGGGCAGGAATTTGGGGGCGATCGCCCTGTGAACTAACAAAGTTTCAATGGCATTGCAGGCGGCGGGATACTGGGTTTTTGCATCTACAGAAATCTCTACTGCTTTCTGAATATCCGCCGCTTTGTCTGCGTACAAATGACAAATTCCGTCGGCGTGTCCTAACACGGGAATCCGCGTGTTTTCCTGCACGAACCGCACGAAGGAATTAGAACCTCTGGGAATAATCAAATCTACATATTCATCCATTTTCAGCAGTTCGATTGTTTCTTCCCGCGTCGTCAGCAACTGCACGACTTCTGGATTAACCGCTGTTTCTGCTAAGGCTTGATGTATCACTTTTGTCAAGATTTCGCAGGAACGGACTGCTTCTTTGCCACCTTTGAGAATGACGCCATTTCCAGATTTTATTGCCAATGATACTATCTGAATTAACGCCTCTGGGCGCGCTTCAAAAATAATGCCTAAAACGCCCAAAGGACAGGTGATGCGCTTCAGAATTAATCCTGTATCCAATTCACGGTGGATTTGCACGACACCGATCGGATCTGGGAGTTTCGCAACATCTCGCACGCCCGCGATCGCACTTTTCAACTTGCTCTCATCCAACTTGAGGCGATCGTACAGCGGTTTCGCAATTCCATCAGCCTCAGCCGCCTTGCAGTCAGCAGCATTCGCCGCCACAATATCCGGCGCAGCAGCTTCTAAAGCTTTCGCAATAGCTTCAATAGCTTGATTTTTGGCCTCAGCGGACAAAACTGCCAATTTTCTAGCAGATCCGCGCGTTTTTTGGGCAATTTCAATAATAGACATGGCAGTAACTTTTAAATAGTTTTGAGTGTTGGGTTTTGAATTTTGAGTTGGGAATTGAATCCGCACAAATAAATTTCGGGGCGGTTTTCAGTTTTAACAATTCTAGAGAAAATTCTATATTTTTGTTGAGACCCCTGACAGTAATCCGCATTAACAGGTTAAAACAGTGAAGTATAGATAAAATCCCACGGTCATTTCCTTTTGTCAATAACCTTTGGAGATTATTATGTCATCTCATGCCCCTTTACGCAAGGCAGGGCGAGCAGCCAAAGCCGGCGTTAAACTGATACAGAAAACTGGGGGAAATCTCGTTTTAGCTTCCGGCGTCACCATCAGCCTGCTGTTTGGTATGGTGTTAGCGCTATCCTTAGCCTCAGTTTTGATTCTCAGCAGTCCCGATCCAGTCGCCGGATTGGCGATCGCACTTCCCATAACTCTGATTTTTAACATCGCTGCCTTTTTCCTATCACCTTACTTGATGGACTTAAGCCAAAATTGGTTATACCATACTCGCTGGGTTTCCCTAGCAGAAATTGAAAGCCTAAGTCCAGAAACAGCTAAAGTTATTAAGAAGGTTTGCAAGCAGAAAAAACTCTCTTGTCCGCGTTTAGGAATTATCGACGACCAAAACCCTACTGCTTTTACTTACGGTTCATTTCCCAACAGCGCTCGGTTAGTCGTCAGTCAAGGTCTTTTTACCTATTTAGACGACGAGGAAATTGCCACTGTTTACGCCCACGAACTCGGTCACATCGTCCACTGGGACTTTGCAGTAATGACTTTAGCTTCGACTTTGGTGCAGATTACTTATTTAATTTACACTACAACTCAAAGGATGGGTCGAAGTGGTGGGGAAAAAGCTAAAGATGCGGCCGGTACGGTAGCTGCTGTTGCTTATTTGTTTTACATCGCTGGCACTTATTTATTGCTGTATTTGTCGCGGACGCGAGAATATTTTGCCGACCATTTTGCTGCCGAAACAACCGGAAATCCCAATGCTTTGTCCCGCGCTTTGGTAAAAATTGCTTACGGTATTTTGGAAGAAGGACAAAGAGCAACAGAACCCAGCAGCTTATTAGAAGGAACTCGCGCTTTAGGCATTTACGATGCCAAAGCTGCCACCTCTACTGGCACTGCTTACAGGATTTCTTCGGAACCAGCAAAGATTGGGCGAGTGTTTTTGTGGGATATGTTTAATCCGTGGGGTTGGTGGATGGAGTTGAACTCGACTCACCCGCTGACTGGTAAACGAGTTCGCGCTTTGAGCACTTATGCCGAACAATTAGGCTTAGATATTGAGTTTGACATGGGGCGAATTGTCGGCGAAGGCAACGATTTGAGCAAGCGGAGATTGTACGGCAATTTTGTGTTCGATTTGCTGCTGTACAGTGCAGAAACTCTGGGCTTAGCGGTGGGTTTTGCGATCGGCATTTCCCTGTATGCTGTAAACCCGATGATGATGGTTGCTTGTCCTTTGATCGGTTTGGGTGCAGGAATTTTGCTCAAAACTCTGGTGATGTTCCCGAATTACCAACAAGCAGAACATTTGGATGTTTTAACCTTAATGTCTGACCCTTACGCAAGTCCTTTGCGGGGTCAACCGGCGCAACTACAAGGCGAATTAATTGGTCGCGGCGATGCGGGTTATACCTTCGGTTCCGATCTGAAATTGCAAGATAGAACGGGAATGATTTATCTGCGCTATGCTTCTCGTTTTGGGCCAATTGGTAATTTTATGTTTGGCATGAAACGGGTTGAAAGTTTGATTGGGATGGATGTTAGGACTTTGGGTTGGTTCCGCCGGGGTGTTGCACCTTGGATGGATTTGATTCAGCTTGAAAGCGATAGCGGTACGGTGGTTAACAGTTATCACCGCTTCTGGTCTTTTGTGATGGGTATCGGTGCGATCGTTCTTGGTATTGCGGCGCTATTTGTTTCATTTCCAGCTTAACAGTTGACAGGTAAAACCTTTTAAGTTAAATATAATTAAGCTCGCATTTTAGAGCTTAATTTTTTTGATCCATACGGTACTATTAAATTTAATACCGCTCTCAATCATCTTTTTTGCTGGACAAAAGAGTGAGTTTACGAACCGCTTTAGATTTGTTAGCGAAGGGGCGCGATAGCGCTCTTGGAGAAAAGAAAGAAGAAAGGAAGAAGTAAAGAAGGAGATAGTTAATCTTATGGCGGGAAGGAAATAATTTATTTATGAGCAAACATGACAATCAAAATTGCTACAATTAGTTTGTTGTTGATGGTATTAACTTTAGCAGTCAGCAGTCCTAGCGAAATAGTTAGCGGAAACTTCACAAAAATGACCGCTCAAACGGAAAACCAGAACACAAAAAATACCATGCAAAGTATTCTCGATGACAGCGCCAAACTAGAAAAACTAGCTAGCAATTTCCAATTTATAGAAGGCCCGATTTGGCATCCAGACGGCTTTTTGCTGTTCAGCGATATTCCCGCCAATATTATCTATAAATTTGGCTCAAATCAGCAAGTTGAGGTATTTCGCCGCCCTTCGGGAAAAGCCAACGGGAATACTTTAGACAAAGAAAACCGCTTACTTACTGGCGAACACGAAAATCGCCGCGTCTCCCGTACAGAAAAGGACGGAAAAGTTATCACCTTGGCGGATAGATACGAGGGTAAGCGGCTCAACAGTCCGAACGATTTAGTTGTTAAATCCGATGGCAGTATTTATTTTACCGATCCGTCCTACGGTGTTAGTAAAGAGCAGGAAGAATTGGGCTTTTACGGTGTTTACCGACTGGCACCCGACGGAAAATTAACTCTGCTGGTTAAGGATTTGGTGCTGCCGAATGGCATCGCCTTTTCACCAGACGAGCAAAAACTTTATGTCAACAATTCGGAAGCGGGATACATTGCTGTTTTCGATGTAAAACCGGACGGAACTGTTACTAACCAGCAGCTTTTTGCGGAGTTAAAAGATGCCAGTCAAAGGGGAGTACCCGACGGTTTAAAAGTTGATGTAGAGGGGAATGTTTACAGCACCGGGCCGGGGGGAGTGTGGATCTTTTCGCCGGATGGCAAGCTTTTGGGGAAGATTTCTGTACCTGAGACGGCGACTAATTTGGCTTGGGGAGAAAGCGATCGCAAAACGCTTTATATTACCGGAAGTACAAGTCTTTATCGGATTCGCCTTAAAATTGCGGGCGTGCGGGCTGGAAAATAATCTAAAATCGGGCGATGTTGAAAATAAAGCGGTTTGTCGTGAGGACTAAAGTCCTTACGGCAAACACTTTTTATTAGGGGTAATTGACCTGGCATAATATAATCCTACTTGTCAAAATCAGTCATTCCCAATTCTCAAATCTCAAATCTCAAATCTAAAATGGTATTAATAGCTCGGTTGCACAAATTTCTGACTGCTACAGTCGATCGCACATCCCGATCGCACACAATATTTTGGTTGACTCTGAGCTTGACATTTGCCACAGTTTATGCTGTTTTAGGACTCAAGCAAGTCTTTAGCGCCGAGTATATGGTGCAAGACGATGCGAGGCAGCACGTTTTCTGGATGATGCGGTTTGTCGATCCTGAATTATTCCCCAACGATTTCATTGCTAATTATTTTCAATCTGTCGCCCCCGCAGGATACAGCACGCTCTACAAATTAGCAGCAACAGTTGGCATTCACCCGCTATTATTTCACAAAATATTGCCACTATTTCTCGGCTTAATCTCCACCTATTACTGTTTTGGTCTTTGCCTAGAAATGTTGCCAGTGCCGATGACTGGATTTATTGCATCTTTGCTGTTAAATCAGCATATGTGGATGACTGATGATTTGGCTTCCACAACGCCAAGAGCTTTTATCTATCCGATATTTCTGGCTTTTTTATATTATTTGTCGCGCAGTTCGTTGCTGCCTTGTTTGGGGGCGATCGCGCTGATCGGACTATTCTATCCTCCTTACGCCTTGGTTGCTGCCGGAATTTTAGTTTTGCGCCTGCTATGCTGGAAAAACGGCGGTTTGCGTTTGTCGGGCGATCGCACAAATTACCTATTTTGCAGTACAGGTTTGGGATTAATATTTTTAGTAATGCTGCCCTATGCTTTAGATAACTCTGAATTTGGCCCAACTTATACCGCAGCAGAAGCGAAGCAAATGGCCGAATTTGCACCAGGTGGCAGAAATGCTTTTTTTCGTCCAAATCCGGTAGATTATTGGCTGACAGGGCGGGGTAGCGGGATGTTTCCCAAGTCGCTGTTTACGCCTGTAACTCACTGTGTCGCGCTGTTATTTCCGCTGCTGCTATTTTTGCGATCGGTTTTTCCCTTAGCAAATCAGATTCAAAGCAAAATCTGGCTTTTGCTTCAGCTATTTCTAGCATCATCTGCGATGTTTTTTGCGGCTCACGCTACCATTTTTAAGCTATATCAACCAGGTAGATATACAGCTTACAGCTTGCGATTTATTGTTGTTTTAATAACTGCGATCGCCCTCACTTTAATTATCGATGGAGTCGGTCATTGGGCATCAAAAACAGCAACAATATTTCATTTAAAAAATATCGTGGCACTAATTACGACAGCGACAATCGCTATCGCCGTTGTCCTTTATCCCGCCTTGGTCAAAAAATTCCCAACTGTCGGGTATGTAGAAGGTAAAATGCCAGCTTTGTACAAATTTTTTGAGCAACAACCTAAAGATATATTGATTGCTTCGATCGCCACCGATACGGATCATTTGCCAACCTTTAGTCAGCGTTCGGTTCTGGTGGCAAAAGAATATGCAGTGCCGTATCAGAAAGGCTACTACAGCAGATATCTGCAGCGACTTAACGATTTAATTCGCGCTCAATACACTCCCGATCGAGCTGTATTGCAAAATTTTATCAATCAATATGGAGTTGATTTTTGGATGATAGATCGCAATGCTTTGAGTCTTCAGTATATAAAGGATGATGGCTGGCTAAATCAATTTGATTCTATACCGGAGGCGAGCCTTTCTCTCGAACAAGGGAAAATTCCCGCCTTAGCTTCAGCAATGACAAGTTGTGCGGTTTTTCAGAATGAAATTCTAGTGGTTTTGGATGCGTCTTGTATTGTGAAATAGGCTGGGAGTTAAGGCGAGGCAGAGCCTTGGGATATGTGTTCTTAGGAAGAGCCTGGGAACTAGAGATAACTGTTCGGATTTTGAAGCTACAATTGCTGCATGGATATTCTGTAGGAGCGATCGCACAATGCGTTATAATGCCAATAGGAGATAATGGTGCGGGTCAATGACACAAGTTCTCGATCGGGAAACTCTCGATGGGCGAGTGGTTCTCAACGGCACTTGGGAGCAATTCAAGTTAATCCAGAAGGTTTCGGAAGATTCCCCTGGCATAAAGTTGTCTTTTTTTGCAGGGGCGATTGAGATTCTGATGCCGGGATTCCAACACGAAAATTTTTCGGAAATCATTGGTTACTTGGTGACTACTTTTCTGCTGCAACAAGGTATTAAGTTTTACCCTTCTGGTTCAATGACGCAGGAGAAGACGCCAGAAGCTTCTACTCAAGCAGACAAATCGTTTTGTTTGGGAGAACCTAAGTTGATTCCCGATTTGTCGATCGAGGTGGTTTATACTAGCGGTGGACTGAGCAAGTTGCCAAAATATCGAGCTTTGGGCGTGCCTGAAATCTGGTTTTGGGAAGATGGCACGCTGCGGCTGTATCATCTTCGGGAAGATGGCTACGAGCAAGTAATTCAGAGTCAACTGTCAGGATTGGAAACGCTGGATATCGATTTGCTAAGACGCTGCATTTTAATGGGTGAAACTGATTTGGCTGAAGCGGTTAAGGTTTTTGGGCAGGGAATCTCGATGGATCGTACATGATATCATGTCCGATCGATTGACCATAATATCCCAGCCGGGGCGGGTTTTTGAGATTGTCAATTATTGGCAGATATTGGCAGGTTTACCCGCCCCTACCTGATTTTGGGCGAAGCGAAGCGGAGGGAATCTACCGGACATAATATGACAGCAAAACCTTCGATTTTCCGGTGGAGGCGATCGAAATTTTAGTGGTTTTGGCAACATCTGGAAAAAATAGCATCCCTATATCCGGCACTTCTTAAATAAGTCTGGTTCTGCTGTTGCTGGGAACGAGAAATACAGTCTTTTGTAGGGGGAATCCCTCTGTGGTTGCAACTCCTAATTGGTAATATTGCAGATATCGTGCAATTAAATAACCCCCGCAATCAAAGCTGAATATAGATTCGGGGTCAAGTTCACAGACAATGAAAATTGCACAAAAGCTCGATCGCCAATTATCTATTCAACAAAAACATGACAACACTTTACGTCAACCCGCTAACAGGCAGCGATTCCGCGGCCGGCACTCAATCGGCTCCATTCAAAACTATAGCCCGCGCGATCGTCAGTCGCGCTGCATCGGGAACTACGATTCAGTTATCACCGGGAACTTACAGCGCTGCTAGTGGTGAAAAATTCCCCTTGGAAATTCCATCGGGAGTAAAAGTTATTGGCAATGAAACTAACAAAGGTAGAGGCATTCTAATTCAAGGCAGCGGCAAATTTGTCAGTCCCACCGCTGCGGGCCAAAATATCACCATACTGCTAGCAAGTAATTCCCAATTGCGGGGAGTAACTGTTACGAATCTCGATAGTCGCGGCACGGGAGTCTGGATTGAGTCAACTTCTCCGACTGTGGCTAACTGCACTTTCACACTTTGTAAGCGCGGAGGCGTTTTTGCCACGGGTAGCGCTAATCCTGCGATTCTCGACAACATATTTATGGCAAACTCTGCGGCTGGGGTGATTATGGCGGGAACTGCTAAGGGAGTAATACGGCGCAATATTTTTCAAAAGACGGATTTCGGCATTTCTCTGGAAGCTCAGTCGGCTCCTTTGATTGCTGATAACCAAATTTTGGAAAATCGCTCCGGTATAGTTTTAGCAGGAGAATCTCAGCCGATTTTACGCAATAATCGCATTGAAAAAAATACGGAATACGGTTTGACTGCGGAGGAAAAGTCCCTGCCAGATATGGGGAATGCTAAAGATTTGGGCGGCAATATCTTTCAGAATAACGGCGAATTCGACTTGCAAAATGCGACTGGGGTTAAGATTTATGCGGTGGGAAATCAGCTCAATTCTTCGCGGGTGAAAGGTTTATTTGATTTGGGAAATGTGACGCCAACTCCGACTCCTGGAGGGCTAAAATTTAGCGACATCAGCACGCATTGGGCTAAGGATTTTATCGATCGCTTGGCAAAGATGAATATTGTTAGCGGGTTTCCCAACGGCACTTTTCAACCTTACGAGATTGTAACTAGAGCTCAGTATGCGGCGATGTTGGCGAAGGCGTTTGAATTGGTGCCGCGCCGTGAGGCGACGGTTTTTAAGGATGTGGCGGGGGATTTTTGGGCCAAGGGAGCGATCGACCAAGCTAATCGAGCTGGCTTTTTGGCTGGATATCCAGACAACACGTTTCGCCCGGAGCAGAATTTGACTAGAGTTCAGGCGATCGTATCTTTGGTAAACGGCTTGCAGTTGGGCGGCGGCAACCCCAATTCTTTGAGCGTTTATGTCGATCGAGCTCAGATTCCCAGTTTTGCCACCGACGAGATAGCAACCGCCACAGAGCGTAAAATCGTGGTCAACTATCCCGCGCGCGAAAAGCTTTCCCCCGCCCACGACATCACCCGTGGCGAGATATCCGCCCTCATCTACCAAACTCTGGTAGCCACAAAGCGGGCCGATCCTATAAACTCTCCCTACATCGTCTAAGGGAATTGGGAGACAAGGGAGAGGATAACTTGGGGTACAAATAACTCAAATCTTGCACCATTCTCGCTCAACAGGCTTTCCGACCTGTTCCACAAAGAGTAGATTTTCTTGTGGGGCGTAGGGGTTGGGCAGGAGATCCCGCCCTGAAATGATTATGGAGAATGGTGCAATATCTCAGAAGAACCAACCTATCTCCCCTCCCCCTTGTCTCCGATTGCCTCACTCTCACCCACTCTCACCCGCTTCCCCTCTCCCAAGTCTTGATTTGCTAGTACCCGAATCGTTTTATGATTAAACATTAAGAAATTAAGCAATCCTTAAGGTTCGACTGTCAGATTATGGCTAAAATTCAATTCTCTCGGGGTATAGACGAAGATGCTGTGCCCGAAGTGCGCCTAACCCGTTCTAAAAGCGGAGAGCAAGGCACTGCCACGTTTATCTTTGAAAATCCCAAAGCTCTCAGCAGCACCAGTACCGAAGACATTACTGGAATGTACATGATCGACGACGAAGGCGAACTCCTCACTCGGGAGGTTAATGCTAAGTTCATCAACGGTCAGCCTGCTGGTTTGGAAGCTCTTTATATAATGAAAAGTTCCGCAGAATGGGATCGATTTATGCGTTTCATGGAACGCTACTCGGAAGCAAACGGCTTAGGATTTAGCAAGGCATAATTGATGGGGAATAGGGCATGGGGCATGGGGCGTGGGGCATTGGTTATTGGTTATTAGTTATTTGATAATGAATAACTAATAACGAAAAAATCACAACTAACTAATGACTTCTTCCCTCTTCCCTTTTCCCGATTTCCTCTTCCTTCTTGCTTCTTTCTTTTTCCTTCAATATCTGTTATATGACGCAAATCCCTCACCCCGACTTATCTAAAATAACCGTAAATTGCGCTATCATTACTGTTAGCGACACCCGCTCGGCAGAAACAGACAAGAGTGGCTTGTTAACGAAGAAGCTGCTAAAAGATGCGGGTCACTCTGTGGTAGCTTACACTGTTGTTAAAGATGATGCGGCCAAAATTGTATTGCAAATGCAGGCGTTTTCCCAGCGTGAAGATGTGGATGCAATCATTTTTAACGGCGGCACGGGCATCGCTCCCCGAGATACGACTTATGATGTGATGGAGAGTTTGCTTGACAGGATTTTACCGGGATTTGGGGAGATATTTCGGTTTTTGAGCTATCAAGAAATTGGTTCGAGGGCGATCGCCTCTCGCGCTGTTGCAGGCGTGTATCAAGGCAAGTTAGTCTTTTCTCTTCCTGGCTCTAGCAATGGCGTGAAACTAGCTGTGGAAAAGCTAATTTTACCGGAATTAGTTCACTTGGTGACGCAGTTGCGCGGAGGGTGATATCAATTCCGGTAACACTCCTTATGATGGGGAGTGGGGAGTGATCCGTGGGGGAATGTGGAATTGCGCGACCTTGACTTGATCATTCCCATCCAACCGGAAACGATATGAGGTCGCTTTCTTCAATCTCTTCAATCTCTTCAATCTCTTCAATCTAAAATCTAAAATCTAAAATCTAAAATCGAGTGGCTGCATTCACCGCAAGAAACGGGTGGCTTTGAGCCTACTCTATGGCTAAAGTGAGGAAACATCACTATTCCCTTGACTTAGACTAGATGATTTCGATGCAGAATGCGAGTGTCTATGCTAGCGAAGATTATCACCGGATTGCTCGGGCGATCGCCTTTATGCGACAACACCACCTAAACCAGCCCAATCTGGCAACTGTGGCCCAACACATAGGACTTAGTGAATATCATTTTCAACGGCTATTTACTCAATGGGCCGGCATTAGCCCCAAGCGGTTTTTGCAATATCTGACAGTTGAATATGCCAAGTCAAAAATCACTCAGACTAAAAGCCTTCTCGACCTAACATTGGACGTGAGACTATCGAGTCCCGGACGATTGCACGATTTATTTGTGAACTTAGAAGCAATGTCACCAGGGGAGTTCAAAGCAGGCGGAGCAGGTTTACAAATTCGCTATGGTATTCATGATACCCCGTTTGGCACCTCTCTAATTGCGACAACTACCCGTGGTATTTGTAATCTTTATTTTTTGGATACAACAGACGAACAAGCCGCCGCACAAAGACTGCGATTGGCATGGAAAAACGCTGAAATTATTCGTGATGAGCAAGCCACTCAATCATTGTGTGACCTGATTTTCAATTCAGAAACTCTCAGCGAGCAAAAACCATTAACGCTCTTGGTAAAAGGCACTAACTTTCAGATTCAAGTTTGGCGAGCACTTTTGACATTGCCATTTGGTGCGATCGCCACCTATCAAACTATAGCTCAAATGGTAGCTCGCCCAACTGCTGCTAGAGCTGTAGGAAATGCGATCGGTAACAATCCTATCGGCTATCTAATTCCGTGTCACCGAGTCATTCGAGAATCTGGAGAACTCGGTGGCTATGGCTGGGGAGTAGAGCGTAAAACAGTCATGTTAGGTTGGGAAGCTAGCCGTACAATCTGCGGAACCACCCTCGCAGGAATAGAGCGATCTAACGGTGTCAATCACCCGCTGCAGACTACCTCCGTTCCCAACAAATAACCTCTGTGCGATCGGGTGCATGGGCGTTGTTTTGCTGCGTCGCCTAGAGAACTTTTAAGAACCTCCGACTTCAATCACTTCCCCCGGAGTAATAGTATTCAAAACGTTACGAGCATCTGGTAGCAGAGGAAGTAAATCAGGAAGTCTGTTGCTGGATGCTACAAGAACAACGACTGCTACTCCAGCTTGCTGCAAGTTTTGCTGATAACGCAAATTTTGATCTGTGGTAAGCAGAATTGTGAAGCCCTCTTGACTCATAAGCAGCAGTAATTCACCGTTCTTTTTTCCTGACCATCCCATCTCAACAACTGTGCGTATCTCGTAATCAGCAAGTTCACGCTTTAAAGGTCGTGGGGCACATTCATCAAGCAGGATTCGCATAGGCTGTCAGCATTTCCTTTGCTAATTCAAGAGCTGCAATTGTCTGTTCCCGACTGACACTAGGGAAATGGTCTAGAAAAACCTCTAATGAATCACCAGCCTCAAGATAGTCAAGTAGGGTTCTCATTGGTACACGAGTCCCAACAAAAACAGGGGTTCCCCCCAGAATATCGGGGTCGCTATGAACAACACGGGATGTTAATGTCATAACAAATTCAGCCAACTGGCTACCAGCTTTTACAACAATTGTATCCCAAAGTCAATCGATTTTAGATTTTAGATTTTAGATTTTAGATTAAAGAATTGAAGCATTGACTTGCGCGAGATAAATACGTTCGGCAAGTTTCATCGGATACAGGTTTTTTATTTCACCGGTCCTGAGTCTACTTTCGGAATGAATCACGTGGCGGGTATCCTGGATGCTTTCGGTCATTTGATTTTCGTGAGCATAATGCCAAACACACGATCGCTAGCATCCATTTGATCTAAAACTACAACTTTTAGCAGTTTAGGTTGGGAAGCTAGCCGTACAATATGCGATCGATCCCGATAGCATTACTATTTTTGCTACTTGCCTTCGCGATCGATCGCAGATAAATTTCAGGCTGCAAGGTCGATCGATAATACACTAGAAATATTGCTGTATCGCCAGTTTTTCAATGACCAAGAATTTCAAAGGTGGTACCCGCCACGTGATTTATCCGTGGAATCAATCCAAAATCTAAAATCTAAAATCCTCACGCCCCCGAATTTATCTCGCGCAAGTCAATCCAAAATCTAAAATCTAAAATCTAAAATCGAATGACGCTGCCTACCGGATCTCGTTCTCCTGCTTTGTTCCAAACGCTTTCGCTGGTAGCTGACCCGATCGCATTTTTCGATCGCTCCTGGGCCAAATACGGCGATACATTTACCGCCCGCGTGTTGGGGCCCGCTTCGCCCCCCGTGGTGTTTCTGGGCAGTCCAGAAGCGATTCAGGCGGTGTTTACGACGTTAGCCGATGCCTTTGAGTTTGGCAAAGTGACCAACATATTTCGCCCGCTGGTGGGAAATGAATCCCTAATTATGAATGAAGGGCCGCGACATCTGCGACAGCGACAGCTATTAATGCCCGCGCTGCATCGGGAACAGTTGCACAGTCAAGGGCATTTGATTGTTGATTTGACGCAAAAGCAGACGATCGACTGGAAAGCCCCAGATGCGATCGCAGTCCGCGAAGAAATGTCAGAAATTTCGCTGCAAGTAATCTTGCAAGTCGTGTTTGGATTAGTGCCGGGAGAGCGCTACGAACGCCTGAAACACTTGCTCAGCAGGCTTTTAGAGGCGATTACCTCTGAGCTGTACTCCCTACAATTTTTCTTTGAACCCTTGCAGCAAAATTTGGGATCTTGGAGCCCGTGGGGGCAGTTTTTGCAGCAGATGGCCCAGATTGACTCGCTGATTTATGCGGAAATTGCCGAGAGGCGATCGCAATCTCTCGATTCGTCTCGCACGGATATTCTGTCGGTGTTGATGATGGCCCGCGACGACACCGGCGAATCCCTCGGCGATCGAGAATTGCGCGATCAGTTGATGACGCTGTTGTTATTGGGACATGAAACGACTGGATCGGCCTTGACTTGGGCGTTTTACTGGCTGCATCAGTTTCCCGAATGCCTTGCTAGGTTGCGGCAGGAATTGGATGAATTAGGCGAGAATCCCGATCCGATTGCGCTTTCGCAGTCGCCCTACTTAACAGCAGTCTGCAAGGAAGCGCTGCGGGTTTATCCAATTGCCTTAATTTCGCAGCCGCGCAAGGTGAAACGGACGATCGAACTCGAAGGCTATACATATCAACCGGGAACGATTTTAATCCCCTGTGTCTATTTGGCCCACCGTCGCCCTGAAACCTACGAAAATCCCGCCCGGTTCAACCCCGATCGCTTTTTAGATCGCAAGTTTTCCGCCTCTGAATTTTTACCGTTTGGAGGCGGGAGTCGAAGCTGCATCGGGATGGCGTTATCGATGTTTGAAATGAAGCTGGTTTTAGCCACGGTGCTGTCTTCCCGTGAGTTTGTATCGAATCTCGATCGGCCAATTCGTCCGGCGCGCCGGGGAATCACCTTTGTGCCGCCCGATCGATTCCGATTAACGGTTGTGGGCGATCGGCTGTAGTGTTAATCTGTAGGGTGCGTCGCTGCGAGATATTGGATAAAACTTGCAGATTGTTGATGGCGACGCACCTTACACGGGCGATCTCAAGATTGTGTGTACTACATATACATGGAATATGCTGTATGTCATTCGATGAAAATCCCCGCAACTTTGTCTTCATTCATAGTCATGTGTGCCACAAATTCATCTCCACCATCTTCAAAACTCAGCTTCCACAAATAAATCGGAAAATTACCTTGTTTTATCTCACCAAAATAATTAATTGAGTATCCCTTTTGCAGGCGGGAAGCAAGCTGCTCGCTAACATCGTCAAACATTTGTTGTGTAATGCTCGCTTTGTAGCCTGCATCCCCCACTGTGGTAAAAAGCTCGTAATTTTTCGATGCAGTGGCATCCAAGATAACCTGCAAACAATCGATGATGTTTTGAGAGGGTGCTGTCGAGTTCATGATGATGTCCTTCTTTTAGGGTTCTCTCAAAATGTCTAACAAATGGCGCTGTGAATAGCTTCTACGGCTGTCTAATATCAAATCCGGTAGCATCGGAATTATTTATCAGTAGGGGGCGCGATCGCAGAAATTTTTAAATCCACAGATTAGACTATTTACACTCACGCACCGCCCCAAGGATCGAATAATATCTCTGCAACTTTACCATTTATAGCAGTTTTCAATCGAATTAAATAAATACAACTTTAGACACGGCACTGCCGTGTCCTACCCGATCTAGCCATCCTCAATCATTTGTGAATTTCTTACTCCCTCCCCTTGATAAGGGGAGGGTTGGGGTGGGGTCAAAAATTTACGACTCCTGCAAGGATTGCTATATCTGTACTTCACTCTACTGAAAACCGCTATCTTGCCTCAGCAACAATAGTTCGGTGTCGGACTGTATTACAAGTAATCGTCGGCGCAGCAAAACCAGAATCAACCAAAGCTTGCTCAATATCCAACCCAAAATACTGATCCAAATAAGGCTCCGTACTTTTGAGCAAAGTTAAAATATAAGGAGGCATTTTGGCATAAACTTCCGACTGAGGATTCATATCCATAATTGTCAAATGTCCGCCAACACGCAGCAAACGCCTCGCTTCCCGGAATATTTCTCTAGTAGCTTTCTGCGGCAATTCGTGACAAACTAAACAAATAGAAACTAAATCAAAAGCTGCCGCAGGCAAACCTGTAGATTCAGCAGCAGCATGAACCCAAGTCGGAGATTTTTGATTGAAAGATTGGGATTCTCGCTGTTGGGAACGGTATTTAGCCACTGCTAAGAAATAAGGCGATAACTCTACTCCAGTCATCTTCGCTTCCGGGTAAACCTCCCCAAGAGCAAAGGTACTCATTCCCACACTGCATCCCAAATCAACAATATCTCGCGGCGAAGAAGCAATTTGAGATTTGATGACTTCGTGATAGCTGGCGCGGAGTTTTGCATCGCCTTCTGCACCCGCTTCCGGCCAAATTGTGGCGTGAACTGTACGGGCGGCAACTTCTACTTCTGTAGCAGCTTCCCAACTCATATTACCTTGTTCGTAAGCGTGGAATGAAGTTAGATAATATTTCGGGTAAACCAGATCGGGATTTTGAACGCTGAGCAATTCTGCATCCCAATTTCGAGCTAAAAGTGCTTGGGCTTCTTGTCGCCAATGCACTCCAATTTTTTCGGCTCTTGTTATCATCATTTCCCGCGCTTGGTGCTTGGCTAGATTAGCTAAAGGCTTGATGGAGAGTACGCCATTTACTAAACGCGAGGCTAATCCGGGAGTTTTGTTAACTGCAACAGTCATTTTTTAGGTTTTTCTATTTTGCGCCCTCTATTTTAACACGTTTGGGCGATTTTGAGTTGGTCAATATAAAGACTTTTTTTAATGAACCGCAGAGGGCGCAGAGAACGCAGAGGAGCGAGAAGAGAGAAAAGATCGGAGTAGGGCAAAAGTGGATCGGGTGGTATAATATTTATTTGTGCTTGCCTAGTTAGTGCTGGGGAATTTACCGGGAATCGGGAATCGGATTTGCTGAAGTTGGAGTATTTGGAAGAACACTTTAAATCGGGCTATTCAGGAGTTTTTGATGAGCAAGTCTATTGTTGAATTGGTTGACAATTTGCCGTCGGGTGGCGTCACTGTGATGATGTTAAAATCTCTCGATTTTGTGGTTCCGGGGGAGTGGAACAATCTCACGGGTTTTGATAATACTATTCAAGCGCTGACAGGGGAAACAAAGCGCAAATTAGTTGAGAAAATTCGCGATCGCGCGATCGAGCTTTACGCTAACCCCAACGAGCCATATCAAGGCGTAGTCAGGCTTTACCAGTTAGCAGACAGCGCCGACAGTGCGTTAGGTGCAACGGCTATGGCGAATAAAATCGGCGAAAACATCGGCTTTCTTTCCTTTCTCAACCGCCTCACTCCCAAAGCTGACACAACTCAAACGATCGACTTGTGCGTCAAAGTGGCGATCGGGAGCATGTCACTTTTGCAATAAGTATTTATACTTGTGCAGTTTTTGGCGGTCTACCAATTAAGCCATTTAAGTAA
>NZ_JAUBUY010000026.1:30049-90717 GCF_036705565.1 Microcoleus sp. AT8-B5 | reverse complement strand
CGCCCGTCATGAGTGGACGGGCGGGACGCCCATCCCACTTTCAAGAGTGGAAGTTATTTAATTCTCATTCCTTAGCAATTACCCCTTCCCAAATTTATTTAAGATAGCGAACCAAATACATATCCAACTCCCCTTTATTTTTAGCATAAATTTTGCCTCGGTATTCGCATTCAAAAAAATCTCTAACTAATTCAAACGTGTCGTGAGAGATATTGATATTTCCAGGGACACCGGAAGATTCCATCCGAGATGCAGTATTAACTGTATCTCCCCAGACATCATAGGAAAACTTTTTATTGCCAATTACCCCAGCCAGTATTGGGCCTGAATGAATGCCAATGCGGATATCCCAATAAGCAATGTTTTGTTGAGATTTCTGTATTTTTCGCAAATCCATGAACTGTCGAATTTCTAGGGCAGCAAGTACAGCGTCAAAAGCGTGTGTTGGGCGAGGCGTAGGGATTCCGGCCGCGCACATATAGCTGTCACCAATAGTCTTCAGTTTTTCCATAGAGTATTTATCCATCACGCGATCGAAATAAGAAAAACAATAGTCTAGTTCGTCAACTAATTCTCGCGGCGTCATTTTTTCAGATAACTGAGTAAAGCCTTTAAAGTCAGTAAATAAAACCGATACGTTATCATAATAAAGTGGTTCCACTTTGCCGTTATTTTTGAGTTCCTCAGCAATCTCAACCGGGAGCACATTCAACAGTAGCCGATCGGATTTGTGCTTTTCGGCATCGAGTTCGGAATACAGCCTATTTATTTCTTTAAAACGTTCAGCATTGCGGATGGCTGAGGATAGTTGCAAAGCCAAAAGATAGCCAATTCGCAAGTCTTCTTGAGTGTAAGCTCGCGGCTTGGTTGTGGCAAAATTAATGGTTCCTAAAACCTTACCTTCGCTTTCCAAAGGAAGGATTATTTGCGAAGCGTAGGGGGATAAAATAGCAGTAGCACCCGCTTCTTGAATTAATTGAGGTTGACGTGTGTTGAAGGCCTTGTGAATAGGGCCGCCCTCTGGGAGGGCTGCAATATCTACAGGAATATGCGGGCCAAATAAAGTCATGCAAGCATTAGTGCTGTGCAGGCAAACGCTACAGTGTTCAAAGTCGAGCAACCATTTGGCTTGCTTGCCTACTACCCGCAAAATCTGGCCCAGATCGAGGGTGCGGTTAATGGCTGTGGCAACTTCGTTAACGGCGGAAATGCGGATGGAAAGGGCTTGAGCTTCTGCTAACAAACGGCGGGCTGTCAACAGAAGTTCTTCTCGATCTTGATCTTCTAGCCGATCGCCCATAATAGGGGTATACAATGTAGATTACAAAGCATCTATTTCCAGGGCTATTGCATCCGTATATCGGTTGACAAAGCTAAACAAGTCTGCTGTCGCAATAATCTCAAATATTTCAGAATCATCTAGCCCTAAATCCCGCAGGTTTTGGTAATCAGTTTCTGTCACTTCCAGGGGTTTTGTAGCAGCCAGCAAGCCAAAGGTAATTACGGCTTTATCGCGTTTTGGCAAAGGGCAGTTGGCAAAGTCAGAAACTAGGGTTCGCAGTAGTTCTTCGCTCATCCCCAACGCTGACAATCCGTGCAGGTGAACTTGGAGAGCGTACTCGCTATTATTTGATTGGGAAATAGCGACGCCGACCATTTCTTTAAGCGTGCGCGGTAAGTCTCCTTGCAGAATGGTTCCCCGGAATTTTTTCCAATTTGCTTCTAATAGGTCAGGGTTAATTGCCATTGACTTGAACAGGTTGGGGACGATGCCAAACCCCAAGTCGGTCAAGATTTCTTCGTACACTGCTTTGGCTTTAGGATCTGTAAGTTGCTCGTATTCTATAAGTGGAAAGTGTGTCATTGTTGTGTTTGATTTTACGGCAGTTAATGGGGGTTGGAATTTACGTTTTTGTTATGTAACGCCACTCAAAGGTCGATCTTACGACCGATCTTGGCTTTAGTCGGATTGATGATAAAATGCACCGCTGTCAGCAAACCGCGAATCATGAAAATGAGCTAGCAACAAATCTGATTATTGAGGCTGGATTAAACCTGTAATTATAGCAGTAACCGGAGCCCATAAAATTCTGTTGCGATCGGGTTTTACGGGTAATTTTAGATTCTCCCAATGGTTGTTGTCAAGTATCGGCAATTCATCTGGCGCGACGGCGTGAAATCTTACCACAACTCTTGAATTAGAGATTGCTGTTCGGTTCGCTAATTTTTAGGTAAAAAACACTGTTCGATCTCACATCTTGCACCATTGTCAAGAACAAGCAAGATGCCTGTTCCACAAAGAGTGAATTTTCTTGTGGAACAGGCATCTTGCCTGTTCCTAAAAAGCTTATTGAGAATGGTGCAACATCTCAGTTCGATCGCTCAATCGCACTTCACAAATGGCTACAATCTTATACTCCGTCGGGCGCACAGGGGAAAAAACAAAATGCAGTGCGATCGACTTTATTGAATTAATCAGACGCTCGATCGACAACCCATACCCCAGATAAGCTAGGCTAACGCCTGCGACTGGAGTTATTATGGGTAAACTGTAAACTTCTATCATTGTCGCTGCATTTGCTATGAACCCTGCCCTGACTCAATTTGGCGCTCAGATGTCCCACCTCACGGGAGTTCGGGCAATTATGAAAGATATTATTGAAACTCTCAGAGCCGGCAGCGGGCAGGAGTTTATCAATTTGAGCGCCGGAAATCCGGTGATTTTACCGGAAGTCGAGCAGTTGTGGCGCGACTGCACTGCGGAACTTTTGGCTAGCCCAGAATACGGCGAGGTGGTTTGTCGCTACGGTTCCAGTCAAGGTTATCAGCCGTTTATCAATGCGGTATTGGCGGATTTTAATCAGCGTTACGGACTGAATTTGACCGATCGCAATATTCTAATTACTCCCGGAAGTCAATCGATTTACTTCTACGCAGCCAACGCTTTCGGCGGCTACACTACCAGCAAACAGCTTAAAAATATTGTTTTACCGTTGAGCCCAGACTACACGGGTTACGGCGGCGTTAGCTTGATTCCCGAAGCGGTAGTCGCTTGCAAACCCACCCTCGATATTGATGCAGCCGCCCACAGGTTCAAATACCGCCCGGATTTCAGCCAATTGTCGATCGACCAAACCACCGGTTGCGTCATTTTTTCCCGTCCCTGCAACCCCACCGGCAACGTTCTCAGCGACGACGAAGTTAAGAAAATTGCCGATTTAGCGGCCGCTTTTGACGCACCGGTGTTCGTGGATTCTGCCTACGGCCCTCCCTTCCCGTCCTTGAATTTTACCGAAATGACGCCGATTTTTGGCGGCAATATAGTGCACTGTATGAGTTTGTCGAAAGCCGGATTGCCGGGAGAAAGAATCGGAATTGCGATCGGCGATGAAAAAATCATTCAAATATTAGAATGTTTTCAGACCAATATGTGCATTCATTCGCCAAGATACGGACAGGCGATCGCAACTCGTGCCATTGCTTCGGGTGCTCTTGCCGATATTTCCATCAACGTAATTCGGCCGTACTATCAAAGCAAATTTGCGATCGTAGAAAGCACTCTAGAACAAGCAATGCCGAAGGATTTGCCGTGGTTTTTGCACCGGGGCGAAGGAGCAATTTTCGCATGGTTATGGCTGAAAGATTTGCCAATGACTGATTGGGAACTGTATCAAGAGTTGAAAAAAGTCGGCGTAATTGTCGTGCCGGGAAGTTCTTTCTTCCCTGGTTTGCGACAAGATTGGCAGCACAAACATGAGTGTTTACGCATCAGTTTGACTGCAACAAATGATGAGATTGAAACTGCTATGAAACGCTTGGCTCAAATGGTAGAAAAGGTTTATCCGTCAGCAGTAAGTAGTTAGTGTTATTGGTTGGTTGTTAGTTGTTATATCAAGTCCGGTTGCACCGGACTTGTATAGTGGGCTGATTTCACCTATTCATATACTCCAAAGTTCATAAAATGCTTTATGAGCCATTGATTTAGCTCTATTAATTATTTCTGTTTCAGTCCACTGATTGGCATTTAATAAATCCGAATCAATAGGATAACCTTTGTTACGTAAAATATTAATTTTCTGTGGAAAATCTAAATTTTTTAACTCTTCACTATTGGTTTTTCTATCTACGAGTATTAAATTACCTATACTTCCCACTACATCTTCATTACATTCTTTAGACTGTGGTAGTATATGCTCGATGCTGGTAAATTCATAATCTATAGGTAAGCCATTAATATTTTTTCCCATGAAGCGACTTAGTATATAAGTAATAACTTTCCTATTTCTAGTTTTGCTTTTGGTATAAATAAGTTTGGTAAATTCTATTTCAAATTCTTCAAACTCAGCTAGCTTAGATTTAAGACTTGTACTTAAAGATGAAAATATGGACTGAATTTTGTCATGGTTATTAGTTTGAGTAAGATCTCTAGCATTTTTATAATAGATACTGGATATTGAGCCGGAGGAATGTTGAGAAGTTATTTTATTAAAAATGAAATGAAATGATTCAATCTTCCTGAGAATTTTCAATAAAGCTCTCAGTGTTAGATTCTGCTCTCTATATGCTCTAATAAGGGATAGAACCATTGGCATTTGTTGCTTAACACTCAATATATTGAATGCTTCCAAACACTCTTTCAGGTCATTTTCTTCTGGAGTCCATGAATAATTATTTGGGCTTCTTATAGAAGCATAGTAATCAGCGTTTTGTTGAAATTCAATTAACAATGAAAAAGCTGCATCGGAATTAGGAATATGTTTTTTTATTTCACCGAATAACTTTTGTTCAGTAGTATCTGCATATTTGGAAAGCCAATGGTGGTGTAAAAATGATGTCATTGCATTTTCTATGCCATAGTCATCAAACTTGTCCAATATGTTGTTCCAGATAATTTTAGCGTTATCTAATGTTTTATTGGAAGACTGAACTTTTTTGAGGAATAGATTCTTAACTAAATCAGGTGTAGTTAGATCTTTACCTCTAGTATTTAGTGTTTCAAAAATTAAGTAAGCATCATCTTCATTATCTAATTGAATAAAAACCAGCTTCAGTGATAGAATTTTATTTCTTATGGTTTTGAGGCGATCTATTATAGCAAGCCTACTTTCATCCAATAACTCAATTTTGGCATTGTTTTCTTTCCATCCTGGAATAAAGGAAGAAAGCTTTTTGTTTATTAATTCAAAGGCATTTTTAAGTTTCAACTCTTCATGTCCTACTTTACAATTAACCTTTGCTCCTTCAAAGCTTTGGATATGAGCTTGTAAATATGGAAACGAAGTTTCAGAGTTAAGGATAAATTCCTTTACATTATCTATAGTTGGTTTTTCAATATAATTATGAACGCCTATGGAGAGGTTTTCGTCACCAAGTATACGAAAAGCATTTCGTATAGCAGCGAGCATTAATGTAATGGTTGTTAATCTCTGTTGCCCATCTACTATTCCAAAATATGGTTTTTCTGTTTGATAGACAACCATCGAGCCAATAAAATATTGATCGTTATCTTCAATAACAACATCATCCCAAAAATTGTTTACTTCCTCTTCACTCCAAGAATAAGGCCTTTGAAATCTTGGTATTTTGAAATAACCCAGAGAAAAAATATCTCGAACTTCTTTATCATTTGCCTCGATTTTCATGAGCGTTTTTTATTGAAATTGTACTACATAATTCCGATGCCACCGGATTTGATATCCACTACACCCCCACTATACCAGTTTAATAGCACCGGACTTGATATGAGTTGTTAGTTGTCATAACAAATGCCCAATGCCCAATGCCCCATGCCCCATGCCCAATGCCCCATGCCCAATTACCAAATTAAACGACCCGATAAACAAAACTCAGAGTTGCCCAAACATTCACATCCAAAGCCAAATCGTCCGTCGATATCCCCGCTTTCTGCACCCCCGGAATGCTAGCGGCGTGCAAATCTTCGAGTACCGCCCGCGCCACATTTAAAGGATTCAACAACACTCGAATTGGCAGGGAATCCCTCGTTTGCTGGGTTTCGGCTTCTATTGCAGCTAGAGTTTGAGCGAAGGGAGTCTCACTAAATATAATCATAATTTCCGCAAGTCCGATCGACCCAGATACCGCCCACCCGCTCCCCCCAGCCGCCGGCACCGTCAAATTCTCCCCAGGAGCGATCGCCCGCGACATTCCCCCCACAGCGTCTTTGCCCTCAGCGCCGAGCACTGAAAGCCGTCCTGCGCTATCCGAGCCAAACACCGCAAAGTAAACCGGGCGATCGCTGTCGTTATACAATCTGCACTGAATTCGGCTGCTGTTGCTCACACTTAATATATGATCGCGGGCGGATTTCTCACTTTCTCCGCTCAGCGGTTCCAGCCGATAATCACCGCCGGCCCGCACCGGCTCTCGCTGCGCCACAGCCCGCGCTTGCGGTGCGGTAGTTGCCAGAACCGCCCGCACCTTCAGGCGCGAAGACCCCTCATTGGCTGTCAGCCGCAGCAACTTCCCAGCGTGCAGCGCTTTCAACTGCGGAGTCAAGCGCTGCACCGCCACCTTAACTGCTTCTCCCCCGTCGCCCTCAGTATCGGGAATCAGCGTTTGAGCCAAAGAAAACAAACCGTAACGGCTGGGATACAAAGCAGGCTCGTGAGCCGAAGAAGTTTCGGCTAAAGTCGTTTCCGGGACTCTGCCGAACCGACAGTCAGCCAATTGCTCGCTGGCTACCGCCGAAACTTGCGGCACAGTCGCAAAGGCGCTGGTAGCGTCCACCCGCTCGATGCGTTCCAAACCCGAGTCCAAAGCTACTGTCAAACCGATGTTTCGCGGCAAAACCCGAATTTCTTCCCTCACCACTTCGCCGACTGTTAATTGGCCGTCTGTTTGAGCAGACCCATCTAAAACTTGGGCTTTAGCAGAGAGGCCCGTGCGTCCCCGCAGCAACAGCCTCGCGCCCTCGGAAGAATCCACAGCAAACACAGAACCCCCGGAGCACTCCAAAACCGAGGGCGACAACCCCCCCAGCCACAACTGCACAGTTTTGCCCCCCTCTTCCACCGCCGTCACAGCGCCGTCAGATGCAGGGGAATTGAAGATTAAATTTGAAAAATTCACCGCCGGCGCGATTGTTAAATCGTGATTGAGAATTTGCGGTTGCTGCGATAACCCCGCCAGCTTGCTGTAAACATTGCCCGCAGCGCGACTGAAACTGACGCTGAAGCTGCTAGCGGGAGTTGCCCACCACAAAGTTTGGGTGAGGGCGTAGGTAAACAAACCTGCGGTAAATCCGTCCCACTCTTGTTCGGCGGCGAGTTGGGAATTCGCGCCTGCGGCAACTACGGCGGCGGCAGGACGAAGATTTTTGCGGGTTCGGAGGCCTTGGGCAAACGTTAATTCTGCGAGGCGAGGCTGGCCGATGGTGGGGCGGGGGCGGGAGCGAATGCGAAAGTTACCGTTTTTGGAGAAACCCGGATAGGGGTAGCTGGTGTCGAGGATGGCGATCGCATTTTCTGTCGCGAGCGATCGCATCAACAGCAACAGCGTTTCCTCTAAAATATCGTTCACCGCCCGGTTGGCTAACAACGGCAAAACATCATCCGCCGGCACCAAACTGTTTTGGATTTTTCCGGGAGACTCGCCCAAACTGACTCGGCTACCGCAGCCACTAAAGTGAAAAACTACCACGTCACCGGGTTTTGCTTGTTGAGTCAAGTGAGTCACAAAAGCCGTCTCGATATTCTCCCTCGTAGCTTGAGCGTCAGTCAAAGTCAAAATGTCCGACGGCACAAACCCAAACCGATATATCAGCAGTTCCCGCTGCATTTCCACATCCGTGACGCAGCCGTGCAGGGGCGAGTCTGGATATTTGTCAACGCCCACCAACAAAGCCAATTTCCTGGCTGTCGGTTGCGCTAAGGCTTGGAGGTAGCCATCGCCCAACTGCAGCCACAGGGCCTCGCTGATTCCGATGGCGGCCAGCACCCGGCCAGCTTGCTGCAAAAATTCCCGCCGCTTGAGTCCCATTTTTAAATAGCTTTGAATTTTAAGTTGTGACTTTTTAGTTAAATTCCCCGCAATAATTTTAGGGAATTTAATTAAGTTGTGAGTGTTTAGTATTAAGATAAGTTTTAAGTTTTAAGTTTTGAGCTTTAAGTTTAAAATTATAAAATTTTAACTCAAAACTCAAAATTCAAAACTCTTCAGAATGTCGCCCCCACCAAAGTTCAAGATTTAAATCTCGTAACTAAAAATATTCATTGCCTTGGCTAATTCAGCAGCGACTTCCGGCCGGGAAAACTGGGGCGGCGGCAATTTTCCAGCGCGCAGCATTTCCCGCACTTTGGTTCCCGACAAATGCACCCGTTGTTCGGGAGTGCTGGGGCTTGTTTTAGTTGTAGCCATTTGTTCCGTCAGTGTGCAATAGAAAGCGTGCTCGAATTTCATCGGCACAATTCCCAATTCTCCCGGCTCAAATTCGTCAAAAATATATTGGGCATCATAAGTCCCGTAATAATCGCCAACTCCAGCGTGATCGCGCCCCACGATAAAGTGAGTGCAGCCGTAGTTTTTGCGGATTAAAGCATGAAAAATTGCTTCTCGCGGCCCGGCGTAGCGCATCGCCGCCGGATTAATTGCCAAAATTACGCGATCTTTTGGATAGTATTTTTCTAGCAGAATTTCGTAGCAGCGCATCCGCACATCAGCCGGGATGTCGTCTTCTTTTGTCGTCCCGACTAGCGGGTGCAAGAACAAGCCGTCTACTGTTTCTAAGGCGCATTTTTGAATGTATTCGTGGGCCCGGTGGATGGGGTTTCGGGTTTGGAAACCGACTATGGTTTTCCATCCTTTTTCTGTGAACAGCATTCTCGATTTCGCCGGGTCAATTTGGTATTGGGGGAAGCGAACATCTAGTTCGCGTTCCAGCAGCCAAATGTCGCCTGCGAGGTTAACGGGCCCGGATTTGTCTACTACTTGGACGCCTGGGTGTTTGATGTCGTCGGTGCGGTAGACGTTGATGGCTTCTTCTTCTTTACTGTAGTGATATTTTTCTGCAAGTTCCAAGATGCCGACAAACTCGCCCGCCTGGGTGTCGAGGCGCACTAAAGTTCCTGCTTTCAGGGGGGCGGCGACTTCTTCTGTTACCGAGAGGGTGATGGGAACCGACCACGGAAGGCCGTTGGAGAGGCGCATTTGTTTAACGACCGATCGATAATCAGCTTCGTTCATGAACCCTTTGAGGGGACTCAGGGCGCCGATAGCGATCATTTGCAGGTCGGAGATCGATCGATCCGACAACTGGACTCGCGGCAGGGACTCTGCTTTGTCGAAAAATTCTTGTCTTTGGTCTAGTGTGGCAATGCGGTTGACCAGGGTGCCGCCGTGAGGGGCAATGCGGTCTGAATGCTGGCTCATGTCGATTTGAAGTTGTGGGTTTTAGCTGCCAGAGTACATAGTATCAAGCGGTGGCTGCAATTCTACATTTTTTAATTGTTCTGGACTTGTGCACAACGCTGCTTTTGTGGCGCTGTAATTCTTTAACTGTAAACTCGCGCACTCAAAACTCTAAACTTTCGCCTCAAGTCTGGACTTGAAATTCTTCGGGATCTATTCCCCAATTTACCCAGCTAATCGCTTCTTTAGCGGAGCACACTTTTGGCGGCACTCGCAAAGCGTGAAGGTGTCCCGTACTCGGACAAGTCATCTTTAACAAATAAATTGGCTCTATGTCAATATTATTCTCAATTTTCAACAAAGTATATTCTTGGTAGGGGTAGCCCCCCGTGGCTACCCACTTATCCAATTCAGTTGCTTGCAATTCTTGACAAATTTTCGGATAGCCGATCGCCTGAATCAAAACTCGCCGCACTTCGGCATTCTGTTCTTTTAACAGCCATGAAGCTTGCCAAGATTGGGGCGGAATTTGACCGATTATTTCCGGCAGTCGGACGCCACGATAAGAGTATAGACTGAACTTGTCAGCAAATTCAACCGCTGGTTGACATAAAGCGTGGAGCAAATATTCGTTGTCAAAATGAAGTTGGATCGAGCGATCGCACACAAAGCACATTTTCTCAAACGGGTAAATCCAGCCGCAGTTTTCCATCTGAAATCTCCCGCCCAACTTCCTTGCTAATTTGACGTAAACTTCGTCTTTAACATGAAGGTGCAGTTGATTCATCAGTTGAGCGTACAGCGGATTATAGAGTTGGCTGTAAATCTTATTTTCTAATTTCCTGTCCAGTTGACTTCTTAATATATCGTACAATTCATTATGAATTTTGTTTCTGATTTCGCTGGCCATTCCCAGACCAGAATCGCGTATCCTTAGCGGTTCAACTGCTTGCAAAGCTATGTAAGGGCTGTCAATCGATTTTAGATTTTAGATTTTAGATTTTAGATTTTAGAGGCGATTCCACGGATAAATGCGGGGGCTTGAGGATTTTCGATTTTCGATTTTGGATTGATTCCCTTGTAGGCGGTGTTGATGGCCGCTGTCGCTTGCGGGCGATCGATCTGTGCGATCGAAAGTCCAATTTGTCGCCACTGCTCGCGATAAATCGGAATTAGCGCTGTTTTTTCTGGAGTCATTGCGATTATTGGTACAGCTATATTAAATGAATTCCGGTTGTATTGGAATGATTAAACCGCAGAGGGCGCAGAGAATACAGAGAAACGGAAGAGACAGATGAATCATTCCGATGCCAACGGATTTGATATTATTTGATTTTCGGTAATTTTTTTCGCTCTCGCCTCTGGGAAAAAAATATTATTAAGTTGGTAATAACCAGGGATTTTTCCTATAAACCTATTTTATTAGATTCGTCAACTTATTGGTATAAATTAACGATTGTTTGCAAAACACCTAAAATCATAGAAACATTATCTAGACAATAAACATCAACATCAATAATTAAATTATTTCCTTCTAATTTAAGAAACCGCCAGACAACCCCAGTAGTTACGCAGCCATATATTGCAGGTATGGAACTGTGTTCGCGTTCGTTAAATAGCTGAGCCGCTACCATTTGTGCTGCACACTGTGGCAGACAAGATTCTATTTCTCCGCCTTTAGTTTCTCTCAATACAAAAACCGGAACTTTAATTTCCAAATCAAACGGAACGGAAGACAATAGAAAGTCGCATTCCCCATTCAATCCCCGCTCAGGATCTACATCAAATGACCAACCAGAAAAAAGAGAAAATTGTCTGTTGTTCCTTTCTCTAAATTCTAACAGAATAGGAGAAATAATCCGTTCCGAACGTTCTTTTACAGTTGTAACAGCAGTGTTAGAACTAATTTCGATTGCTCTCCAAAGCCATTCGGAGGGTTCTATTGGAACCACCTTGGCACTCAAAAGAGGACTGAGTGATAGCTCCAATCCAAAGCGCTCTTCTAATTGTTGGAAAGTAAAGGATTTGTAAGACATATTTCTCTAATCAGTCGGTGAAAATAAAGATTACTTCGAGATAGAAAGCGAGTCGATAAATTCTAAACTCGCTTGTATAGCAACCCTTGCAGGATTTTGTCAACCTCTCTTTTCTTCCTTCCTCTCTATTACCTCGAACTTCGACATCGATCCGTTAGTTAAATCCGTCGAGCGAATCCGTTGCCGAACTTCCCTCTTCCTGCTAAACATTTAACCACTCAAGGAGTACCCTGGGCGCCGGCAACAAAATCATTAACAAAAGCCCGATCGCCATTAGCCCCAAAAAATCCCGCCGATCGTCCAATTCACTGACATCATTCAACGCCGGTTCGTCGTTTAGCGGCGTGAAAAACAAAATAATCGCCCACAGCAGCAAACCCTGTTCCAAAAAAGAAAGCAGCAGCATACAAAGTCTAGCAACTTGCCCGATCGCCATACTCGCTCGCTGGCCGAACATCGCGTGTACAATGTGCCCGCCGTCGAGTTGTCCCACCGGCATCAAATTAAACGCCGTCACGATCAAACCCAAATAACCCGCCACCGCTACCGGATGCAAATCGATCGCAGTTTCCGCATTGAAAGCACCACCCAAGGTTAACTTGCTCAACAAAGTCATCAGCAGCGAAAAACTGGGTTTGAAAGAGTCAAAATTTAACATTCCCGACTTGTCTGACAGCGGTACAATAGTCGAATGATTCAAACCCCAAATTAATAATGGCACTGTCGCCACTAAACCCGCCAGGGGGCCGGCAATGCTAACATCAAATAAAGCTCGGCGGTTGGGAATGGGACTCCGTATTTGAATGAAGGCGCCAAAAGTTCCCAAGAAAAAAGGAATCGGAATAAAATAAGGCAAAGTCGTGCGAATTTTGTAAAATCGGGCCGCTAAATAGTGGCCGGATTCGTGAATTCCCAAAAATGTAATTAGAGCCAGCGAGTAAGCCAAACCCTGCAGCAACATTGATGGGTTAGACTGCAAAGCTTGTTCACTAACTCCGGCAAGTCGCGTCCCGACAAGTGTAGTCGTAAACACCGTGATCAGCAGCAAAGCTAATGCAAAAAATGGCCTGGTTACAGATTCGGTTTTGACAGGAGTTTCGCCTGATTGGTGGCTGGGATTGGGAACTATAGCAAAAAAAGGTTGACCGCTCAAGCTGTTTTGAAATACTACTAAAAAGCGATCGCCAAACAGCCTCTCCACATTCTCCCGAATTGCCTCATAAGCCGCCTCCGGGTTCGTCCGCAACTGTCCGCGACAAATTACAGCCTGGGGCCGAAATTCCAAATCTCGCAAAAAGTAAATTGACCAAGGAAAACAATCGCGCAAACTCGCTTCTTCTGCTGCATCGATCGGCCGCACGGGCGGTTTTGGCTTTGCAGGTTCAGTCTCCGAGTCTGCTACCTGCTGTGCAGTTTCGGCGGTAATTTTCTTGCGCCCCAACTGTACCAAAAACCAATACAAAAAAGGGCAAACCAGAAAAGGTATAATTACCAACTCCGGCGGTACAGTTTTGCTCGTGCCGTAAACTAACATCCAACCACCCCAAATCAGCGCGGGCGCCATCATTACCAGCCACAGCAGCCATATCGGAGTCTTGGTGATGCGGCTGGTGCCGTTTTGCAACAAGTAGTAGGATATCAGCCCCAATACGAACAACCATAGTAAAAAGAACATAATATTTATCCCATTCCCTTCTGAAATACTTCCTTGAAACAACAGAGTTCAGTCTCCAAACAACCCAGGCCCGTGCTCGACAATATCCTGGCTTTCCCCCCTAACCGGGATACCCTGGGTGCAACAGCCTATTTCATTGTAGAAAACCAAACTAACATCCTGGTGGATTGTCCCGCTTGGGATGAGATTAACCAAACATTTTTGCGGGAACACGGCGGCGTGCGACTGCTGTTTCTCACCCACCGTGGCGCTATCGCCAAGGCGCGGGAGATTCAGGAAGCCACGGGGTGCGAGATCCTGATTCAAGAGCAGGAAGCTTATTTACTGCCGGGTTTGAAGGTGACGGTTTTTGAGCGAGAATTTGTTGTGAGCGATCGAATCAAAGCATTTTGGACTCCTGGCCATTCTCCTGGTTCCTCTTGCCTTTATCATAGTGGCAGCGGTGGAGTGCTGTTTTCGGGTAGGCACTTGCTCCCCAACCGAGAAGCCGCCCCAGTACCGCTGTTGACGGCAAAAACTTTTCACTGGCCTAGGCAAATTAACAGCGTGAAGTCAATTATCGATCGATTTTCGCCGGAAACTTTACAATATATTTGCCCCGGTGCAAATACTGGTTTTTTGCGGGGAAAAGGATCGATCGATCGAGCTTTTGAGAAATTAGCCAATCTGGATTTAGCTGTTTGTTTGCAGTCAAAACCTGAACCCTAAATGTATGCTACAACATCAAAAAATGATCTGACGCGCTAATTAAGCTGTCGCGCATTTAAATTGTATATTCAGGGCGGGCGGGACGCCCACCCACAAGATTTTTTTTTGACAGACAATTTAAATGCCGCAACAGCTTATAGCGGTAAGGTGCGCCCTTCGCACCCTACATTATTTTTCAGTCTCTTAGAGATGAAGTTCGTTGGTGAAGTAGCGGTTGAAACCGCCGATTCTTACCGTGGAAAAAACTGTGGAAAAAACCGAAAAACAAAAAATGCTCGCCGGTGAATTGTATTTAGCTGCTGATGAGCAATTAATTTTAGAGCGCCAGCGAGCCCGCCGCCTCGCCAGAACTTACAATTCTACCGGCGAAGACGAACCAGACAAACGGTTAGAAATTCTCGCAGAATGGTTCGGTGCAGTTGGCCCAAAAGTTGAAATCGAGCCACCTTTCTACTGCGACTACGGCAGTAATATTTATGCGGGAAACGGATTGTACATGAATTTTGGTTGCGTGATTCTCGACTGCAATCGAGTTAACATTGGCGAGAATTTGCTGTGCGGGCCAAATGTACAAATTTACACCGCTTTTCACCCCACAGACCCGGAAATTAGACTTTCTGGCCGGGAAATCGCCGCTGAAATTAATATTGGCAATAATGTTTGGATTGGCGGCGGCAGTATTATTTGTCCAGGAGTCACTATTGGCGACAATAGCACGATCGGCGCAGGCAGTGTTGTTGTCAAAAATATTCCCGCAAACGTCGTGGCGGCGGGGAATCCTTGCCGAATCATCCGGCATCTACCTTGATGTGGTACGATCGACACAATCGTGCGATCGGCTCCTTGGAGCTTAACCAAAAATTTTAGCTATTAGAACCGCCGGTTTGAGATTTTTAACGTAAAATCCCCGAAAAAAATCGTGGAATAAATCTCAAATCTCAAATCTAAAATCGCTTAATTTCTCGTTTCCGGTTTCCACACTACCAAGCTTTTCTTATGACGACTGCAACAGTTTATCCCAACGCTCCCGATCTCTGCACCGACGACTACATAGCAGTCGGTGTAGCTACCTGCTTCATCAAAGAAGAAGGCGAAGTTTTTGAAGTGCAAGTAATAGAAGCTATTCCCTCAGCAGCTTTAGAAGCAATTTTGAAGGGAATTCCCACATCCTATTTAATGATTTGCGGGACGACTTTGGGAGCAGTGCTCGACGGCGAAACACCCAAAATGTTGCCAGAATTCCCGACATCATCTCAGTTTAGTGAAGAATTTGGCTTTCGGGCGATCGCTGCTGCCCGCACTTACAAAATCCGCCCCCAAGCTCAACTTCACATTCCCTTGGGAACAGTTCGCAACGACTTTACTTATTCCTTAGAACGCAAAAGGGTGCTCAACTCCGAGCGCGTCATTCGCACTGAAGATAATGTGAAACAGCACGAACACACTCACAAGGTTCTTTAAACAAATCCCGCAACTGGGGCAATTTAACAGTGCCTCAGCCAGCGGATGCACCGCAAAAAGTTTTGATTTTTGAGATGTAAATAAAATATTTAACAAGTTTTTCCTTCATTAATAATGAACGAAAAATTTTCAATATTTCGTTATCAAGCAATAGTGCTGACAGTTTTTGATGACAACCGTAGAATAAGGGTTTTAAGGCGATTCAGCAATCGAACTATCAACTGAAAATCTAGGGTTTCAGACTACGAAGTAAAAACAGTCAGGACTTTTGATTAAGACACACACCAAGCATCTCAACCTAAAAAGTCTACTTCTCACATCACCTAAATAACATCAATTATTAACGCCTGTCAAAAAGAATTAAGTAGTTGATGATTTTTTTTATTTTGTCAAAGAAGTGGTATAATATTATTCCTGTTTAACAAAGTGATATCAAATCGAGTAGCATCAGAATTAATATTACCCACCGCTTTCGACACGGCAGTGCCGTGTCCTTACAATTAATCTGGGTAGGGAAACGGCACGGCCGTGTCCTTTATATCATAAGGAGTGTAACCGCAAACGATAGGAGCCGCTCGGCGGGAAAAAATTAAAAAATCCCCGCAATTATTGAATGCTAGTAGTTTAAGACTACTGGCAGGCGGGCGAGTAGATCGTAGGTGAGCTAAAGATTTCAATCTCACAAATTGGTCAAACCATGCGAAGCTTTGCGAGAGTAAAGTGGTGGAAATTAACTAGACTATTGCCAGCGGGATTAAAGGGCGAATACCTTCTTGGGTACCAAACTGCGCTCTTAATTTTGGGCGTAACAATTCTGGCAGCTAGCATCACTGGTTGTATGAGCTATCAAAGCGTTAGTCGCTTGATTATCACAAATTTAGAGCGAAATGCTTTGTTAGAAGTTAGGGAGCGGGCCAACAAGATCGATCGCTGGCTCGGCACTAGAAAGGCTGAGATCGAAGTCCTCGCCAATACTGCTCCCGTTCGTTCGATGAATTGGTCAGTGGCAGAGCCTTATTTAAAATCGGAAGTAAATCGACTACAAAAATTCCAATACTTCACATTAATTGATCCTGACGGTTCTTATTTCACCACAAAAGTCGGCAGAGCGTTGATTAATGTCAGCGACCGCGCACACTTCAAAAAGGCAATGGCTGGGGAAGTCTATGTTTCCGATCCTACCATTTCTCGCACGCTCAAAGGACAAAGTATTGTTCCCATTTCGGCTCCTGTGTGGTCAAATTCAGCAAATTCTATTGATAAAACAACCGAAAAGCCGATCGGCGTAATGAACGGCGTCATTAGCATGGCTCGAATTGCCCAAGTAGTAAGAAAGCTGGAATATGGCCCCGGAACTTACGCTTTTGTTCTCAATTCTCAAGGAGTGCCGATTGTGCATCCCGACGCTCGATTAATCGGAAATATCGACAATTCGGCTCCCAGTCTTTTAGAGTCTGCAGATGCTAATTTGGCAAATGTAGCGCGGGAGATGGTTTATCAAAAAACTGGCATTGTGCTGACTCAAATTAACGACGCCAGAGTTTATGTTGCCTATCTTCCTTTAGAACAAGCTGAATGGTCGATCGCCCTCGTAATTCCCCGCGACAATCTCGAAAAAGAACTCCTTCCTTTCAAGATACTAGCAGTAGCCGCCGGCGTACTTGCAGCAGCAGCTATTTTCTGTGCAATTGTGGCGCTCAAGCTGTTTGCCCTAAATGGCATTCGCAGTCGCACAGAAGCCCTTCTCCACCGCTTGACTGGCCGCATTCGCGCTTGCTTGGGCCTCGATCGCATCCTCCAAACTACAGTAGACGAACTCGGTACTTTACTGAAGCTCGATCGAGCAATTTTCGCCTGGTACGATCCCCGACAAGATACTTTAGAATTTAGCTGGGAATATTGCCGGGAAGGTTTGCCGGGGCGCTTGGGAATCTTTGGTGTTCCAGGAGGGCCCTCTGGAGATTTAGCTGCACGGCTTCACCGCTGCGAAACGATACTGCTACATAAAACCGCCGCCCCTGATGCCACAGCGTCTGAGGAACACGCCCATATCGAACTTACAAATAGTCACTACGCAGCAGTACCCGTACTAACCGAGAATCATCGGCTTGGATATCTGTTCGCCTGTGCAAACCGCCGATTTGCGAGTCCCGACGAGGTGCAAGTTTTGGAAGCAATTGCCGACTCGCTGGCGATCGCAATTTCCCAATCCCAACTCCACGGGCAAATTCAAGAAGAACTCAAACTTTTGGAAGAAGTATTAGCCAAACTCAGAATCACCGAAGAGCATTTAGTACAAAGCGAAAAAATTACAATGGTGGGTCAACTAGCCGCCGAAGTTGCCCAGGAAATCAATAACCCAATTAACTTTATTTACGGTCGCCTGATACACCTCAACGATTATATCAAAGATTTGCTTAGTATAATTCGCCTCTATCGCGAACAATATCCCGAACCTGTGCCGCGAATTGCCAAAAAAATAGAGCGTTGCGACCTAGATTTTATCAGCAAAGAGTTGCCACAAATCCTCAATTTTTTGAAAATAGGAGCCGATGGCATTCGCCAGATAGTCCTAGCTTTGCGAAAATTTTCACTTCCTGACGAAGCCAACAAAGAACACGCCAACGTTAATGAGAGCATCGACAATATTTTGCTGTTGCTGGCTCACAGACTGGAGCAAAAAATATTAGTAGTCAAGGAATACCACAACCTGCCGCCAATTTTGTGTTATCCCGCTCAACTGAGCCAGGTATTCGCGAGTCTGATCTGCCATGCTATAGATGCAGTTAAAAGTATTGAAAACTCGGCTCAAATTATTACTATCAAAACCGATATTTTCGAGGATGATACAGGTAGGTTTATTGTTGTATCGATCGCCCACAATGGTTCAACAATTCCGCCGGAAATTCAACAAATAATATTTGAGGAGTTTGGCCCTACTAAATCCTTTAAAAAATTTACAGGATTGGATCTGTCGGTGTGCTATAAAATTATTGTAGAATTGCACGGTGGCAGGCTGAAAGTTGAATCTCCGGTGCAACCTCAAATTAAATCTCAAACTGGGGGCGGTGCTGAGTTTATGGTAAAATTGCCGATCGTTTGATATCGCATTTTGCCGCCAGGAAAACCCGTCGCAAATCTTGCTAGTAAGCGGCGCGAAAAGCTTAATTTGGCTTCATAGGATCGTCAATTAAATAATTTCCCTTTTTTCTTGTAGGATGGGCGTCCCGCCCGCCCAGAAAGGACGGGCGGGACGCCCATCCCACAACAGTCATGAAAAGTGGATTTTATTTAATTCTCATCCCATAGTCAAGACTTTAGTCGTCATAAAACGGAGGGCTGAAGTCCTCAGTATAGAGCTAACTATCATTTGTTAAGAAAAATTGATAGCCTAGGATTAGGGAAATAATAAAGGTGCAACCACAGCAAACAACCAGCCTCCCATTACCAAGACTTCCGCAACAATTAATAAATTATTTCTGTTCATTTTCACATTAAGCATTTTCACATTAAGAGCGATCGACAAAAGAGCGAATTTTCTTCCACCAAGCAGCAGGCGAATCTTCCGGGCGATAGGCGGCATCAAACATCGACAAAATTAGCGGCAAACCCCCCACCTTCGCACTCATCAACAAGTGCATTGCCAGACAAAATACCAATACCACCCAACCAGAAGCGTGTAAATAATACCAAACCCGCGTCAATTCCCCAGCCGGCAGCCATTCTTCCTTAACCATACTGCCAGAAGCGATCGCCCAAGTCAGTGCTAGCAACATCAATGTATTCACAATCCGGTGCAAACTGTACCACCAAATCGGTTTTCCCAACTGCGTTAGTTTCCCAAAAGAATCCGGCTGCACCAAGCGTTTTTGACCTGCGTGGAAACTGTACAATGCAAAAGCCGGCATTATTCCTAACAGCAACATCTTGCCAAAAGTGCCGTGAATCCCGATAATATCTGCAATTTGAGGCACGGGGACTTTGCCAAACCGCCCATCGTAGGTGTTGTAAACCAGAAATGCGCTCAAAATTGCTAAAAGGGCGATCGCAGCGTTAACCCCGTGCAGTAACCTGAGCAGCAATGGCTGGTAGGGTCTAGATTGCGGCATAGTCAATTCTGCTACTTGATAAATAATCTTTTACACAATACAGCTAACCGCTGATTTTTTCAACCTTCGCCAATTGTGAAATAAATGTGAGTCAAAAATGAATAGATTATGATAAAAACGCACTTATATCAAAATTTAGTGTAAACTAAAACAGTCAAGAGGAACACTTTATTTATAACACCTAACACTTTACAAAAATGGATGCAGCCACTACCATATTACTTTCCTTGGGACTAGCAGCAGATGCTTTTGCTGTCGCTGTTTCGAGCGGTTTAGCAATCAAACACATGAAGGTCAATAAAGCTTTAAAAATTGCCTTATTTTTCGGAGGTTTTCAAGCTTTAATGCCCGTAATAGGATGGCTCATCGGTCTTAGTTTTAGTTTTTTGATAACACCGATCGACCATTGGATAGCTTTTGGGCTTTTGAGTTTCATTGGCGGGAGAATGATTTACGAATCGCTGCAAGGCGAAGAATGCGAGAAAAAGTTCAATCCCTTAGATACTGGGACTTTGATAACGCTGTCGGTGGCGACGAGTATCGATGCCCTCGCAGTTGGCCTCGGATTTGCTGTCCTGAAAGATTCTATTGCTCCTGCGGTGACTGCGATCGGATTTATTACTTTCTTTGTCGTATTTGCTGGCGTGTTTATCGGACACAAGTGCGGCAACTTGTTTGCTAATAAGATTGAGATATTGGGCGGAGCAATTTTGATTTTCATTGGCAGCAGAATCTTGTTTATGCACTTGACAGAAGTGCCATTAGTTATCGGCAATTAGTAATTAGTCAGTAGTCATTAGTCAGTAGTCATTGGTAATGGAATGGGTAATTGGGAAAAAGGTAATTGGCAAAAAGGTAATTGGGAATTTTCCCAAATGACAACTGACAACTGCTTTCCTAACAACTGACAACTGACAACTGACAACTGACAACTGACCAAAAAATGCTATAACAGCAATATTGTGTTAAAGGATAAAAATTTCGTGCTGAAACTTTACGGAGCAGCCCGCAGCCGGGCCTCAATTGTCAAGTGGTATCTAGAAGAAATAGGAATTCCTTACGAATTCGTCACCCTAGATATGCAAGCAGGGGAACACTTGCAGCCAGAGTTTCTCGAAATTAACCCGATCGGCAAAGTACCAGCGATCGCCGACGGAGATTTTAAACTTTGGGAATCCGGCGCAATTCTGCTGTATTTAGCTCAAAAATATGGTAAGATGCCAGACACTTTGGAGCAGCAAGCTCAAATCGTGCAGTGGGTAACGTTTGCTAACGCTACGTTGGGGCCGGGAATATTTACAGAAGCAACTCGCGATCGCGAAACTCCCAAGTTGTTAAAACCGTTAAATGAAATCTTCGAGAAACAGCCATTTTTAATGGGCGATGAATTTGGCGTCGCTGACGCAGCAGTCGGCTCAATGTTGGCCTACATTCCGATGATGCTAAAACTAGACCTCAGTGCTTATCCGGCCGTTGTAGATTACATCAAGCGGATCTCAGAAAGACCGGCATTCAAAAGTGCGATCGGCGGTAGCTGAAGGAAGGCACTACACGGATTAATTATTCATCTCTCTCTTCTCTTCCTCTGCGGTCTCTGCGGTCTCTGCGGTTAAATCATTCCGAAACAACCGTAAACGAGATCAGCCCAAAAACTCAACACGTAAAATCAGGGGCAATTCCAGAATTGCCCCTGCTTTTATTAAAATCAAACTTATCTAAATCCGACAGCCGCCTGCCAAACAAAAGCCAGCAGCAAGAAAAATACGGGAATGACTGGCAAAACATTAACCAAAGGCTCAAAAATCGAATAAGCTTCGGGCAGTTTTGCTAAGAGTAATGCAGCTTCCATGAATCAACCTACCTATCCAACAGAATTTTCTTGACACTCCTCAGCCTAAAGGCGTGAGGATTTTTAAGACTTTTGAGTCGTGAACAAACCTGACGGTCAACTGAGTACAGTTAGACCGGAGGCTTCTTTTTCCTTTTTTTCAAAGGCTTTTTATAGTGAGGTAGTTCCACCCCCACTTGCTAATATAGTATCAGAGTATTTCCAGATCATCTTGGGGTGTACAAGAATAATTGTCGGTTTCCGTACCTACACCCAACACGCCTTTCATCACGCGGGCGTAATTTATTCGGGGTACTTCGCGCAGCGCTCTGATTAATCCCCTCTAAATATACCGAGGGACTTCCCGGCTGGTAGTTAATATCCCTATTGCTAGGGTTCCCAGGCTGACCACGTATGCACGTTACGTGCGTAGTCATGTCTCCTCAAGAATGTTTTGGGCGTAGACTTTCCCCCAGTCCGGGGGTAGGTTTTTAAATCTTGTCTGATCTCGATAGCATACCACACAAAGCGCGTGGATATGTTTACCCAAATACCTAGGATTTCTGACTTCGCACGGTGTGGAAAAAGCCGTCCTACAACGACTGGGTTTTAAACCCAATTTTCAGATAATTGTCGCATATCTTCACCCAAGGCAATCACGATCGATCGACTGTCGGTGCAAGCCAGTAGGCAAACTCTTCAGTAAATCGATCTGCCAAAATCGCCTCCCGCATCCTCCCAGTAAAGCGAATCAACTCCGTCACATTGTGAATCGCCAGCAAAGTATAGCCCAGCACTTCGTTAGCCCGCGCCAAATGAGCCAAATAAGCCCGACTGAATTTTTGGCAGGTATAACAAGGACAAGACTCATCCAGCGGAGCAAAATCCTCCCGGAACCGAGCATTTTTCAAATTCCAGCGTTCCCCACGAACAAAAGCCGTCCCGTGGCGGGCCAGCCGAGTCGGAATCACGCAGTCAAACATATCTACGCCACTCGCCACCGCCAGCGCCATTTCCCGATAAGTCCCAATCCCCATCAAATAACGCGGTTTATTTGCCGGCAACAGAGGCGCAGTCACCTTCACAATCTCTGCGATCAAATCCCCCGATTCCCCCACACTAACCCCGCCGATGGCATAGCCTGGTAAATCCAAATCTACCAACTGGTTCGCCGCGCGCGATCGCAAATCGGGGAAAACGCCCCCCTGGACGATGCCAAACAAAGCTTGATCCGGGCGCGAGTGAGCTTGAATGCAGCGTTGCAGCCAGCGGTAAGTGCGATTTGTGGCAGCCTCCACCTCCTCCCGCGTAGCGGGGTAAGGGGGACACTCGTCAAAGGCCATAATCACATCGGCGCCCAACTGATTCTGAATTTCGATCGATCGTTCCGGCGTCAAATTAATCATGCGGCCATCGCGGGGAGAGCGAAAAGTCACCCCATTCTCAGAAATAGTCCGCATTTGGCTCAAGCTAAACACCTGAAAGCCGCCCGAATCCGTCAGCATCGGGCCCGGCCAAGCCATAAATTTATGCAATCCACCTGCGCCTGCGACAATTGCTTCCCCCGGCTGCAAATGCAAGTGATAAGTATTTGCCAAAACCATTTGAGAACCCGCCGCCTCAAGATGTGCCGGCGTCAAAGTTTTGACATTAGCTAGCGTCCCCACTGGCATAAATTTAGGTGTTTCCACCACACCGTGGGGAGTGGCAAAAACCCCTGCACGCGCTTGGGTATGGCTGCAATTAGCCTGACATTTAAAAGAAAATTTCGCCTTGTCCTCAGTCATTAGTCCTCGATGCTCGTTAACCGCTACTCGGCCGTCCGTGTTATTTGAGATGTTGCACCATTCTCAATTACTTGTTTAGGAACAGGCTTTTCGGCCTGTTCCACAAGAAAATTCACTCTTTGTGGAACAGGCCGAAAAGCCTGTTAACCGAGAATGGTGCAAGATGTGAGTGTTATCTAATCTATTGTTGATGACATCGCGACAAAAAACTCATGACCGAGAATTTCTAGATGGTACCCGCCACGTGATTTATCTCGCGCAAATCAATCCAAAACCGACAATCGAAAATCCTTGCGTCCCCCGAATTTATCTCGCGCAAGTCAATCCAAAATCGACAATCGAAAATCTAAAATCGAATGACCCCGCCCAAAAACGGAGACAACTTTCCGACAATCGTCGTGGAGGGCAAAAAATTTTAGACCTTAGTTCTATCTCCCAGATTCACGGCGCTGCGAGTAAATCTAAAATCTAAAATCTAAAATCTAAAATCTAAAATCGACTGACTGACCATTAAAAGGGGGAATCATCTTCGTCCAATTGCAGATCCCAGTTGCCTGAGAGTACCTGATCGACAACCGCATCCAAAGCCGCAGCATTTAAATTCCGGGCGAATTGCTCTTGCAAAGGATTGGAGAGGGGAATTAACCGCAACAGCCGTCCGTCTTGAACCAGGTCAAAATAAGCACCATCTTCAGGAGACTGTTTCAGTTCCAGGTAATCAAAACTATACACGTTCAAATAAAGCGCATGGTTGGCAATCAGGGTAGAACGCTGGGGGTTGGCGAAGACTTCGAGTACATAACCTTCCCCTTCGCTATAAATCTGGCCATCTTGTATGTGAAGGTAGCGGACACGTCCTAAATCAAACAGCAATCTTTTGATATCGCGTTTGTTGACGACGATCCCTGTATCGATGATGCAAGGAGCAACTACCCTGTTATTCAATTGATCGTGACTCATGGAGTAAAAGCCTCTGTTGTAGTATTTTCCCGTCTTGAAAATCAGGGAGTTAGCTAGAATTCTTGGTACGGGAAACGCGGATCTTGAGTTTAGTCTTTTTAGATAGGGAGCTTGGGGATCGCTGCCGACAGAGGTTTTCCTGGGAAAAGAGCCGGCGACAGGAGGAATGCTCGATCCAAAAAACTAGGGTGTTACAGTCCAATTCTGGCACACGCTAATCGATTGACAACTGCATACCTGATGAAAAATTTTCTATCTTATGGTGCATGATAAATGGGTTCGCTCTACGATCGACTTTTTCCGGAATCAAGGCGCTGCCATCGCAGCCGCAGTCGCTTTTTATACTTGTTTGCCGGTACCGGTGTCCTGGACTTTGGAGTTTCGGGGCATTGCCCGCTTGGCACCGGCGATCGGGCTTTTGATTGGGGGGATGCTGGGACTGGGGGATGTTGGGTTGCAGTTGTTGGGAATGCCTGCTCTGACTCGATCGGCCTTGGTGGTAGTTTTGGGCATCGCCGTGACTGGCGGGCTGCACCTAGACGGGGCAATGGACGCGGCGGACGGACTGGCTGTACCCGACCCCGTGCGTCGGCTGGAAGTCATGCGGGACAGCGTTACAGGAGCCTTTGGGGCGATGGCTGCGATCGCGATCGTGCTGCTGAAAACTGCCGCTCTCTCGGACTTGAATAACTATCGGTGGCTGGCTTTGATGGGTGTCGCGGGTTGGGGGAGGTGGGCCCAACTGGTGGCGATCGCCCGCTATCCCTATCTCCGGGCCGAGGGTAAGGGAGCTTTTCACAAGGAATCGATTTATTCTCCTTTTGATTTTATACCGGGAGTGCTGTTGCTGCTGAGTTTGAGCGTGGTGCAAGTTGTCTTGGATGGCGATCGGTGGCTGTTGGCGGTGGGGATGGCTTTGGGGGGAAGTGCGATCGGAATTTTTGCCGGAGCCTGGTTTAACTACCGTTTGGGCGGCCACACGGGCGATACTTACGGTGCTGTAGTCGAGTGGACGGAGGCTTTGTTGCTGTGTCTGTTGGCTGCTTTGGAAGGTTGATTAACGGTTACATTGTTTCTGAGTTAACGGCATCATTCTGCATCATCCAAACGAAAAAGCTGAGGATTTGCTCGACAGGGGGCAGAGGATAGACGGATAAGTCGATCGTCACAGTTTGGTTTTCGAGTTTGATAAATTGCCATTGAATGCCATTACTCACACTCCCATAAATGATGGGGATGTTTTTTTCTTTGGCTTGATTGAAGCGTTGAGCGGCAACCATTTCGGCAATACACTGACCCAATCCGCTTTTGAGGTCGGTCTTTTTAGCTTCGACAATTACAACGGCGGGGGCTTCAATTTCTAGCACTTCGGACGATCGCGTCAGTAGAAAATCAAACACTCCATTCAGTCCGACAGCTTCGTCGATGGTGAAATCTTCGCCGGAAAAAAGGCTAATTTGGCGATCGAGAATCCGCCTCACTTCCAGCAGTACGGGATAGATGATTCCTTCCGATCGCGCTTTTTCACTTCCCGATGTGGCGACGATGGGGAGGCTATCTTTGAGAGTACCGCTGAGGATGTCTGAGGGTGCGATCGGGTTTAGCGGAGGTATAAAGCGAGATCCCTCTTGGACTGTGAGACCGAAAGCTTGTTTCGCTTTGGCGATCGTAGTAAATTGACTGTATGGCATGATTTTTTTATTTTACACACTTTATAGGTTTGATTTCGAGCGTTTCAATACAGCGCTTCATTAAGGAACTTTCCTAATTATGCTAGGAAATTTATGTCATTGTTTTTTAATTTCTGAGTTTGATGGTTAAAGGGTGATTGAAACTTTACGGCACTTCCCACACTTGGATTGTTCGATCATTACCCCCACTAACAATAGTTTTGCCATCGGCACTCATGGCAATGTATTTACCCAACTCTGAAGCTGAAAGAGTTTTTATCAATTTTTTGTCCGGCAAGCTCCAAATTTTAATGGTTTGATCGCTACTTCCACTGACCATAAGTTTTCCGTTCTGGCTAATGGCTACCAAATTAACTGACCCTGAATGTTCTGTAAGGGTTTTACTCAATTCCCCAGTATGCAGATTCCAGATTTTGATGGTTTTGTCCTCACTGCCACTGACAATAGTTCCCCTATCCGCGCTAATAGCAATGGAATTAACTGAACCTGAATGCCCTGCAAGAGTTTTTATCAATTCTCCACTATACAGACTCCAGACTTTGATGGTTTTGTCCCTACTGCCACTGACAATAGTTTGTCTGTATGAGCAGATAGCAATGGATTTAACCGAAGATGAATGTCCTTCAAGAGTTTTTATCAATTGTCCGCTATGCAGGTTCCAGACTTTGATGGTTTTGTCGTTACTTGCACTGAGAAGAATTTGTCCATCCAGGGTGATGGTGGCAGAATTAACTAAGCCTGAATGTCCTGCAAGAGTTCTTATCAATTTCCTGCTATGCAGGTTACAAACTTTGATAGTGCAGTCTTTACTCCCACTGATAAGACTTTGCCCGTCCGCGCTAATAGCTAAAGAATTAACTGAAGTTGAAAGTCCTTCTATAATTGCGCTAAATTTTTTAGTATGCAGATTCCAAATTCCGAGTTTGTTGCGACTCCCACAGATAAAAGTTTGCCCATCCGGGCTGACAGTCACAGAATTAACCGATGTTAAATATCCTTCAATAGTTCTTATCAATTCCCCGCTATGTAGATTCCAGACTTGGATTTTATAGTAACTCCCACTGACAAGAGTTTGTCCATCCGGGCTGATGGCAAGGGAAGAAGCCAAAACCGAGCCTGAATGTTCTCTAATAAGAGTTTTTATCAATTCCCCGCTATGCAAATTCCAGACTTTGATTGTACGGTCATTGCCACTGGCAAGAGTTTGCCCATTCGGGCTGATAGCCATGGAAAAAACCGAGTTCAAGCGTGGGTTTTTTGTAAGAGTTCTTATTAATTCCCCACTATGCAAATTCCAGACGTTGATGGTATTATTATTACTCCCACTAATAAGAATTTGCCCATCCGGGCTAATGACAAGAGAATAAACCGAGCATGAATGTTCTGTAAGAATTCTTATCAATTCTCCGGTATGTAGATTCCAGACTTTGATGGTCCAATCGTAACTCCCACTGACAAAAATTTGCCCATCCGGGCTGATAGCAATGGATGTAACCCTAGATGAATATGGCGAAGATGAATGTCCTGTAAGAGTTCTTATCAATTCCCCGCTATGCAGGTTCCAGACTTCGACGGTACCGTCACGGCTACCGCTGACAAAACTTTGCGCGTCTGGGCTGATCGCAATAGATGTTGTATCGGGGGATGAATGTTTGGTAAGAGTTCTCATCAATTCTCCGGTGTGTGGATTCCAGACTTTGATGGTGCAATCGTAACTACCACTGACAAGAGTTTGCCCATCCGGGCTGATAGCAATGGATGTAACCGAGTTTGAATGTCCTGTAAGAGTTCTTATCAATTCTCCAGTATGCAAGTTCCAAACTTTGATGGTTTTTTCGTCGCGACCTCCACTGACAAAAGTTTGTCCGTCCGGGCAGATAACAACGAAATCAATTAAGCCTAGATGCCAACCAAAAGTATACGATTGCCCTCCCGTCCTCCACAGGTTGTATTCTTTTAAAATATCTTCCACTCTCGGTTCCGATCTATCTCGAAGCGACAAATATGCAGCTTTTCTTACTTGCTCTGATTCATCTTCTAAAGCACGAATTATCAAATCTAAACCAGCTTCTCCATACTTAAGCGCTTCGGAAACAGCGGCAATTTTTTGATAAATAATTGTACTCACCAAGCGTTTTTTTACACCTTCAATACCTCCCAAAACAGCAGCGTTAGTTGGTATTGAGGATTGACCGCCAAGGACGGCATCGTATTCTTTAGGCTCATTATGATTTTGTGTCATAGCACTTTGATCAGTTTAATATACAAAATTTGATTAAACTTAACTATTGTTTTTGAAGCTTTTACCTATTGTTCAAGCATTATTTTCAACCAATTTAACAAATAGTAGTGAGATTAGCGTGCGCCAAGACTTTGCAGGTGACGAGAAACCGGGTTTCTGCGACAAATTTCGGTTGAGTACGAAAAATACACTCAGAAACCCGGTTTCTGAGATCGTGCGCTATAATTCCTGTCGTTGGATGGCGATAAACCGGATTTTTTCACCTAATACCCCTGACTGTCATGGCATATTTTGGTGAAAAAACCCGGTTTTCAATGAAGGGAAAATCCCCTGCAAATTTTCCATTCATTCTCACTTTTTAGGCTTTCGGCTCAACCCAAATAGTCATCCCCTCAACCCTCAAACCTTTGCCGCGAGTGCCGCAATATTGACCGTTAGCAGTAACAGGAGTATCGCCCACATTCTGGATATGAGCCGTATAAAATACGTCGTATTTATCAGCTTGCGGCCCTGTCAGGCGGGCGGCAAATCCCTCAATGCGCTTGGCTTTGCCCCGGAATCCAGCTAACTCCCCTTCCGAGATCCAAGCAGTATCGCCAACTCCTTCAACGTGAGCCATGTACTGCAAATTTAAACCGGCAACGGGCGGCTCTATTTTAATTTGAAATCCTTCCACGCGGCGGCCTTGAGCTTTAGTACCCGCATATTCTCGATCGCTAAAAGTTCGATCGCCAATTCCTTGAATATGCGCCAACACTTTTAAACCCACAGGTGCAGCTTTTTGGGCACTGGCAGACGGAGCAATCCAAACTTTGATACCCTCTATTCTCAAAGCTTTACCGCGAGTACCGCAATATTCGCCATTGGAGGACACGTCGGTGTCGCCGATATTCTGAATGTGAGCGCTATAAAATACGTCGTACTTATCAGCTTGCGGCCCGCTCAACCGCACCGCAAATCCTTCAATTCGTTTCGCTTGACCCCTAAAACCCGCCAATTCTCCCTGGCTGAGCCAAGGAGTGTCGCCAACACCTTCGACGTGAGCCATGTACTCGACATTTAAGCCGGGAATTGGGGGATCGATATTAATTTGAAATCCTTCGACGCGCCGCCCTTGACCCTTAGAACCCGCGTATTCTTGAGAACCGAAAGTTCGATCGCCAATTCCCTGAATGTGCACCAAAACTTTGATTCCCAAACCGCCCTCTACTGCCACCGGTTGTTGAATGTCCCGAGGTGCCCCAAAAACAATGTTCCCGGAACCGGTTGTCTGAAGAGACTTAGGTACTTCCACGCTGGGAACAATAATTACCTCGTGCATGGGGACAGAAGGCGCGGGGGATTCCAAAATCTGGATCTGTGGCGCAACTGTAACTTGTTTCGGTGCCACATTTCCTGACGGGATGACAATCACTTCTGGCAAAGGTTCGGCGCTGATTTTTTGTTCTGGCGCTGGTTTAAATGCGGGTTCGACTTTTGCAGGTGCTGCTTTTACCATCTCAGCAATGGTTAATTTGCCTCTGGAAATGGCTACGGCTATTTGTTTGCCAAAAGCGGCGCTGACTGTTTCTTCGAGAATTACCCACTGTTCGTCGTCTAATTTGTCTTGCTGTTCCACCAGGGCGAGGACTGCTGAAACTGGGTGTTTGCCGCTGACTAAGGATTCTGCGTCGGAATGCAGTTGAGTTGGGGTGGATTCGGAAATCGCGCGCTGCAGTTCGCGGGCTCTGGCATGAACTGATTGTAAGGGTGCGAAGTCGCTTTGTTCGCGGTGGGCGATCGCCAATACTCGATCGATCACTTTCAATGCTGCATCGCGAATTTCTGCTTTACCTTCAGAAGCGGAGGCAGTCTCGACTAAGTTTTGAATGTCTTTGAGGGAAGTAATTTCCCCCGGTGCGATACCGGATTTGTTGAGATCGAGAGCTTGTTTTTGGACTGCGGCAAAGTTGCGACTGTAGGCGGCAACTTCTTGCAGCAAGCTGTCGGAGGGAGGAAGGCCGGAGTCTTGCAGTTGTTTTGCTGCCATTGATAGGCGATCGGCCAAATTAGCATAAGTTTCCGATAGTCGGGCTATTTGTTGTAGCAAATCTTTATGTGGTGCTTCCATATGTCTTGCAGTAAATATTTAACTTGCTGATTATAGACGTTGAGCGTCTTCTGAAGGTAGAAGGCAGTAGTCAATGGATTTTAGATTTTAGATTTGAGATTTTAGATTGAAGCCTTGACCGCACGGATAAATTCGGGGGCTCCTTTATCGGATACAGGTTTTTTATTTCTGGACGGATGAACCCGGGGGCTTGTATCCTAGACGCTTTCGGTCATTAGGATCGTCAATTAAATAATTTCCCTTTTTTCTTGTGGGACGGGCTCTTAGGCCCATCCCACAACAGTCATGAAAAGTGGATTTTATTTAATTCTCACCCTTAGTCATTAGTCCCAGGGAAGAAGAAAAATGCTCCCCCTCTCCGACTCCTCCACTCGGATACTCTCCGACTCCCCCATCCAGACACCCGGACACTCTCCGACTCCCCACTCTCCGACTCCTCCTCTGGTATCCCCCGCGTGATCTCCGTCACAACAGTGCAAATACTTAGTCACACTCTGCGACTCCGGCTGTCACGAGTGGCCCGTCACAATGTCACACCTATTGAGCAATAGCCGTCACTGCTGATTCTGTGAAAACATTCGATACTTAGGCTTGAACCAATAAAATCCCGAAGTGTTATGGTACTAATTCGCGACCTCGCCCAGCAAGCTCTGGCTCTGGGCTATCTAACCCTTGAAGCCGAAAATCAACTGCGGCGGATGTTAACTACCACCCATTATGACTTGGAAGACTTAAATGCTTTTATGGCTTTGCAACTAGCAGCTATGTCTGGAGGAGTGAAACAAGAGTCTCGCGAGCTAAAAAAGTTTGAAATCTTTGGCGAGACGGCTTCCGAAACTTCCTGTTAGTAATTAGTTGGCTTTTGATTAGTTAAAATTTAGTAAGGGACATTTTTACCGTGCAGGTTCGTGAAGTTGTAAAACAAGCTATTGCCGCTGGATATCTGAGTTTGGAAGCAGAAAATGAAATGCAGAAGATTTTTTCCTCAGCCAAGTGTGATTTGGAAGATTTGAATGCTTTTATGAGCTTGCAGTTAGCTGCGATGGCGGGTCGGGTGAGGCAAGAGTCTTTGGAAGTGATTAAAATGCCAAATTTCCATGATAGGAATTAATTTGTTATTCAATCATCTGGGGATATAAATATTAAGCTTTATTTAAAATAAAGGGTGAAAGCATATAATTATTGGCTGATTTATATACTAATTAATTTAAAAAATATTGGTATTTTGCTTCAAGGGGTGTTAAGCAAATTCACTAAAATTGAAATAAATATTAAAATGAAGATTTAAGTGGATAGTGAGGACTTCACTCATCAAAGGTCAGGCTGGATGACCGGATGACCAGACCTGTCAAGGCGTAGTCACAGTGTTTGGTTCGTAAAATTTGAGCATTATTATTGAGATGTTGTTTAAGCTGTTCTACCTTGAAATTGTCTGTTAAAAAACAATCAAAGTTTTGTGGGGAGTAGGGGTTGGGCGTCCTGGCTGCCCTGAATATACAATTTAAATGCGCGACAGCTTATGGTTAATTATCTATCAAATCGAGAATATTTCTCGCTCGCCCCAAGCAGAGATTTCCAGCGTTTTAGCCACTTTTTAGCCGTTGCATAATTGCGGGATGATTTTGATTGTTTTTTTGTGGAATGGGCTCTCGTAAGCTGTTGCGGCATTTAAATTGTATGTCAAAAAAAATCAAAGTCTTGTGAGGTGGGCGTCCCGCCCGCCCTGAATATACAATTTAAATGCGCGACAGCTTAGCCCGAAAGCGTGTATTTTCACCGCAGGCGGAACCCCCCACAATATATTAGTGTCAACTTAAGCTTTTAGTCCGCCAGTCCTCCCGCTTACCCGTCAGTCCGCCAGGGAATGAATTCCCTGTCGAGAGAGCAAAAGTCCTCTCAAAGAGGACTGAAGAACTCATTAGTCCTCATAGCGAGGACTTTCGCTTTGATGGAGACTCTTGTTGAAACCCGTGCTGGAATAAGGGTTTAACGTTAAGTTAACACCAATGCCCACAATAATCATCCTCAAATTGTGTAACGCTCCTTTTTCACCTTATTGACAGATATGGCTGGGATAATGGCAAACAATTTACGATCAATGATTAACTGGGGTTGGTATGAAACAGCTAATATTATTTTCCCTCCATCGACCGTAATAAAGTTAGTTCGTAGTGAGTAATTTAACCGTCATAAAACTAGCTCGTACTTCCGTCGTCACTCCAAACGTTATAACGGTTATAATACCCGATTTTCTATCATCACTGAGACTATTTCCTACGACTTCGACGCTCTAACTCTTTAATTCCTCTCAGAACAAAGAGCGACATTAAAGCGCCAATTAAGGCCAGTTGCCACAACCCGCATCCTGCAGCCGTTCCTAAAGCTGCTGACACCCAAATAGCGGCGGCAGATGTGAGCCCGTGAACTTCAACTTTGCCTATTTCATGTCGATTTTGCCGCAGGATTTCTCCGCCTCCCAAAAACCCAATCCCGGCAGCAACGCCTTGAATTACGCGCGCTACAGCATCTCCTCCGTTTTCATTTTTCCCCATTGCCAGCGGCATTAAAACAAACAGCGCACAACCCATACTAACTAGCATATGAGTTCTCAATCCCGCTGGTTTATTTCTGAGTTGGCGCTCCCATCCAATAATTCCGCCAACAAACATGGCTAGGCACAACCTTAAAAGTATGCCTAGCCAATTATCGGGAGACCACAAGTTAGCGATCGACAATGTTTTACTGCAAATAATTGATTCGGAAGATACCAATATTAGCGGAGCACGATGTCCGATCGCAATCTCACTGCCAAATCTTGTTCCGGGCGAATCACCAGCACGTCAACGCTGCGCCGCCCCAACAATACTCCAGCTAAAGCGCCGATCCCAACGCCTCCCAATACTTCTTCAGTCGCGATCGCTTTGTCGCCGGTAATGCCTGCGAGTGCAGCCGCAGCAGCAGCACCCAAGGCTGCACCTTGCGCTACTGAACCTGTGCCAGCACCTTTTTGGACTCTTTCGGTTCGGGTAATAATTCCCGAATAGCCATCAATCCGATAGCGTTGGCGGCGGCTGATAATTAACTCTCTGGCAACAAATTGAGTACCGATTTGATTGCCTCTTCTGACAGGTTGCAGTGCCCCGACTATCTGGCTGCCTCCGGGGATTAACACTCTGCCTTGAGGTGTGCGGATGTCTTGCGCTACTGTTAAAGTTAAAGGTGAAGTTTCTTCGCGGGTGACAACTATTTTGTCTTTTTCATACCTAACTGGAATTACACTGCCCGACGGAATTCGGATGCTATCAAATTGGGAAATTCTTTGTTGGGCTTCTGCGGGAGTAGCTACCACCAGCGGCGCGCTGGTTCCCACTGTAATGCCCAGTGCGAGGATTGCTGCTGTTGCTGAACGCCATTTTTGAGAAGTAATCATATAAATTGTCTCCTTGCTTCGGTTTTTGTTTACTTAGGAACGCACTACTGCTAAATTTGTTTCTGGTTTCGCATTCATCTGATGTTTTGATTATGGCAGGCTGGAATTCTACCAGTTGGGAAGATAAGGTTGATAATCAAGAAGTTGAAAATTTGGAAAAATCGAGAAAATCCCCAATACAGGGGCGATCGGGAAGATAAGGAAGATAGTCAACAGCCAGTCGATTTTAGATTTTAGATTTTAGATTTTAGATTTTAGACTTGACTCCACAGATGAATCTGGAAGCTGGAAAGTAGGTGTAAAATATTTCGCTTGTCAACAGTCAACAGTCAACAATTAATTGTTGAGAGCGTTTAAGGCTAGCAATCCAGCACCGAAAGCTGGTTCGTATCGGGGCGAAATTACCTTAGCTTTTGGGGCGATCGCACTTATGGCTGCTTCAAACCGACCTCGGCAATTTGCCTCTCCACCCCACACACCTCCTACGATCACAATTTCAAATTCTTCTGTTTGGTTAAATAGCGCTGAAATGGCTATTTTGGTTGAATAGGTTAATTCTGCTACAGCATTATTGATAATGCAGTCAGCGACGCGATCGCCCTCTGCTGCGGCTTGTTGGACAATCGGCGCTAAAGCAGCAATTTCTTTGACTCCCCAACCGCGCCCGTAAACGACTTCTACCAATTCTTCTAGGTTATTGAGGCCTAAATGCGTTTGAAATTTTTCCGCAAGCACGGTAAAATCTTCGCGTCCGTCATAGAACTTCAAAGCAGCTTGCAAACCCTGAAGGGCAATGTTATATCCGCTGCCTTCATCGCCTAAAATATATCCCCAACCGCCGACTCGTTTAGTTTTTCCTTGACGGTTTTGCCCGAAAACAATCGAACCTGTTCCTGAAATAACGGCGATACCTACTGGATAACCTGTACCGCCAGCAAGTGCGATCGCGCAGTCGCTGCTAATTACTATATTCCTGGGCAGGAACGATCGGGTTACTGGTAAAGTATTCGTCAACTGCAAGTTCTGCACTACAAATTGCACTATTTCACGATCTTTTGGACGCCCGACGCCTGCTAGTCCCAGACCAATTGCTTCTATGTTGAGATTGCTATTCGTCTCGATTTTAGCGGACAGAACTGCTCGTTCGATCGCCAATTGGATGGATTCTTTGGCTGTCTCAATTCCCAGGGTTTGATAATTGGACGGCCCTGCTTCACCCCGTCCTAAAACAAGGTGGTTGTCATCCATTAAAAGGCAGATTGTTTTAGTGCCGCCGCCGTCGATGCCGAATACGTAGCTCATGAATAATTTAGAGAATAATAGAGCAACCCAGATTAACAGATATCTCTCTATTCTACGCTTTGTACAATCAGATTAAACTGAGATGTTGTACCATTGTCAATAAGCCTTTTATGAACAGGCTTTCCGGCCTGTTCCACAAGAAAATTAATCTCCTGTGGAACAGACCGGAAAGCCTGTTCTTCAGAATGGTGCAAGATGTGAGATTAAATCGACAGAGCAATGCTAATAATAATTAAACCTAATAATGCTAACCAAACCAGATGGCGCTGACACCAATTTTTGATTGATTGCAGCCCGTCGCCGCTGCTGTAAGGAATCGTCTGTGGCACAAGTGGCTCAGCTCGATCGTGATAAAGCGTGCATTCTTTGGCAAAAGGACGCTGCGGGTAGTTGCAAGTATCGTCTTCGTGATAAATACAGGTAGCGCACAGAAATTCTTCGGGTTTCGATCGATAAAGAGGGATACCCGGATGACCGAAAGCTTTGAGGGGGATTTTGCAGTGTGGACAGGCGAGCGCTTGGGCGTCTACAGGTTGGTGACAGCGGGGGCAATCAGGCATAGACAGCAGGGTGATGGGGTAATGTGGTGGGTAGGCTCATTAGCGGGTTTTCCGAACGCCGAGAATGGGCGATCGGCTCGCCATCAGGCGGCTGGATGCTCCAAAATAGAAAGGTAGGTGTGCGCTGATGTAACTTTAAGTTTACAGATGGTTTCGCAGCGACTGCAGGCGACCTGAGCCGATCGGGTATCAAAGGGCAAACATTAGGAAAAATCTATGGATAACAATAGCAACTTACTCAAACAACTGGTAATGCTGGGCATTGGTACTACCTCTCTGGTGGCAGAGAAATTGCAGGAAGTCAGCGAGCAATGGGTCAAAGATGGCAAAATCAATCCTGAGCAAGCCAAAACCTTTGTCGATGACATGACGGAGCACATCAAGTCTGAACAGGGGAATTGGGAGACGCAGTTGCAGCGGCAACTACGGAATATGCTGCAAGATATGGGAGTCCCCCGACAGTCCGAAATGGATGAGTTGCGGGGAAGGCTCGATCGTTTGGAACGTCAGATGCGGGATTTAGAAAACCGTAACTGGCGCTGAGTTCGCTCCTCTTCTGCAAGCTTCGCTAACGCCCGCGAGAAGTTGGCTGCTATCTTGTGATAAGATTGTCACCCGAAGGCAGAAGGCTAAAAAAGGCACTTATGTAGAAGCCATTTATGTAGAATAACAAACATTTTGACTTCATACTTTTGCCTTTAAAATTATCTGATACCTGCCGTTTTTTGGTGGAAAAGTTCAGATAAAATTTGGTAGTTCTTGTTGTACTAGATGTCTTAGATATCTGAGATATCGCGGTTAAAAGTATTAGGAGGATTAATTTTGCGAGGAGTTCTAGTCAGCTTGGGAGTAATGCTGGTTTGCTTTTTGTTTTTGATAGTCGCTCAAATGGGCGGTTCTGGGTCCCAAGCAGTTGCAGCCGAATTGAACAATCTTTTACCCGAGACTGCTATTGAGAAGTTGTCAGCGCAGTCTTTGAATGAAAATAGCTTGCTAGTAGCTGATGCTACTTTACCGAAGGTACCAGCTACTATCGCTGGCAATAACATGACTGATAATACTGAGAAAACTGTTAATACTGAGAAAACTGTCACCACAGATTCAGGTCTGAAATATGTTGAATTGACAGAGGGTAAGGGGGCGACTCCAAAAACCGGGCAGACGGTTGTCGTACACTACACTGGAACTTTGGAGGATGGCACGAAGTTTGACAGTTCGCGCGATCGCAATTCACCTTTTCAGTTCAAAATTGGCGTGGGTCAAGTAATTAAGGGTTGGGATGAAGGTGTCGGTACGATGAAAGTTGGAGACCGGCGCAAGTTGATTATTCCCCCTGAACTCGGTTACGGCGCTCGCGGTGCGGGCGGGGTGATTCCTCCTAATGCTACGCTGATTTTTGATGTGGAATTGTTGAGAATCGGTGGCTAGGTAGCTCAATCTCATTCAACGTAAAACTTTTACGGTATTTAGAAACCCGGTTTTTTTTAAGAAACCGGGTTTCTGTGTATGTTCTGGTTGATTTACGATCGCTTCGGAGATGCCAGATTGCGAAAGCAGGTAAATTGGGCGTCAAATAATAGTTTGATGATTCCTGTGGGCCCGTTTCTGTGTTTGGTAATAATTACTTCTGCAATTCCGCGATCGGGCGAGTCAGGGTTATAGTATTCATCGCGGTAGAGCATAATTACTAAATCCGCGTCTTGCTCGATCGATCCGCTTTCGCGTAAATCAGACATCATAGGCCGCTTGTTTGTCCTCGCTTCCACACCCCGACTCAACTGAGATAAGGCAATAATCGGCACGTTGAGTTCGCGGGCTAAACCTTTAAGACTTCTGGTAATTCGAGATAGTTCTTGCACACGGTTGTCGCTAGTACCTTCCATTAATTGCAGGTAATCTAGCAAGACTAATCCTAGGCTTCCGCCTTGTTCTGCTTGGAGGCGGCGGACTTTCGATCGTATTTCTGTGACGGTAATATTGGGAGTATCGTCAATAAATAGTGGTAGTTCTGATAAATTGCCAATGGCTGTACTGATTGGTTCCCATTCGTTTTGACTGATTCTACCCGATCGCAACCTGTTGCTTTCTATTTTGGCTTCACTCGACAGGATACGCTGCACTAGCTGTTCTTTCGACATTTCTAAGCTGAAAACGGCAACCGGCAATTTTTGCTGTCCGGCGGCGATGTGATGGGCGATGTTGGTACAGAAAGCTGTATTGTGAACGCAGATATCGTTAGCCACAAAATTGTGTGTCTCCGGGATAGTTAAGTCGTAAACTTGCTTGTTTCCCATCGGTTCGATAGAAACTATTTCATCCCAGTAAACCTCGCTATCTGCCAGTTTTTTCAGCCATAAATTATCTAAAGCCGTTGCTAAAACTAAAAATCTTTCTCTGGACAGCGCACGTTTACCAACGTGGATATTTGAGTGACCTTTGATGTCTGCGCGTTTTGCTAAGGATGCCCAAGATTCGTTGCCTTTTGCTAATGCTAGGTATTCCCACGCCTCTACAGGAATCAAATCGCGGTTATTGTGAGATTCTTTATTTTCTAATGCTTCTTTTACTTTGAATAAGGCTACCTCTTTGCCAAAAATGCCAATTTCTGATATGAATGTTTTGATTGATTTTGCATCAGTAATATCGATTTGCCAAGCTGGTCTACGAGTATTTTTGTATTTGACAGAACGCTTTTTGAGGGCTGCAATGATGCCAAATCTCAGCAGTAGATGCTGTACGTGTCTGGCTAGTCCTTCGCTGACAGAACAGTAGCCTAGTTGAGATTGACCGCTGGTAAGTAGGGTTGCCCAGCCGTCAGTTGAAAAGAGGCGGTTGAGGAAAAGGGCAACTTGCGATCGCCGCAATCTAAACACTATGTCCGGTACGGTTTTCTCATGAGCATTTTTTCCCATCAGACCTAACTTTTCTAACCAATTTCTCAGGGGATTTTTATGACTTGTATTAATAACATCCATTCCCTCATCGGCAAGGTGTTCTGGATCTACTCTTAAAACTCTGCAAATGCCACTAAATAATTCTTGATTGGGAAATGCTATTCCTTCCACCCAAGACCGGACTAATCGCGGTGGAACTTTCAATTCTAGCGCTAATTTTTTAGAGTCAAAATTTCGTTTTAAAAGGATTAGTTCTAAATTATAACCAAAGTTTTTTATACTATCTGTGTAACTTTCTCGATCGCCCATGACATAATATTCTGGTGCGCGTCTCCCTTTATCGTTAAATCGCAGCTTAAGACCTCCGAAGCTAGTAGCAGCTTCAGCAAAATCTTGTAGTATAGCAGTATTTCCATTGGTGAAGTGTGGCGCGCTGCGTGTCAAACACCCATCGCCAATTAGATAAGCCAATAATTTAACTTCACAGTCTCGGATGGTTTCTTTACCAAAAACATTCATCCTGCGGGGAACAGCAATCTTATCGCCTACTTGTATTTCCCTCAACTGCCGCCAGCCCTTAATTGTTAAAAATGGGTGTGTAATTGTAGTTTCTATAAATCGTCCCAGTCTTGTTGTAACCCGAAATACAGGCTTAATTCCATCATCTATAAAAGCTGATGGTCTAGTTAGGTGAAATTGCCAATCTTCTCCTAATGTTAGTAATTCAGCTTGACGTTTTTGATAGATTTGTTCTATACTAGAAACAGTTCCATCACTTTCTACTATTACGGTAGAGGCTGCTTGGCACTTGCCCATCGCCGGCCTGGCTGCAACGATGATTAAATCCGATCGCTGAAAGCCTCCTGTCATAGCATCTAAGTCATAAAAACCGCACGGAATACCGGGAAGTGTGAGGCCTTCATTGCGATTTTCTAGGTCTTGAAATGTTTGGTTTAGTGTTTCGCCGATCGACACTAAATCCTGTTGCGGGCGTTCTTGAGTTATGCTGAAAATTTCTTGTTCGGCGCGGTCTAAGACTGTTTCTAGCGGTACTGCTGTCTCGTAACCTAATTGTACTATGTTGTTGCCAGCTTCGATTAATTTGCGGCGCTGATATTTGTCTTCAACTAAAACTGCATATTGGTCGATGTTGACTGCGGAAACTGTGCGATCGACTAATTGTGCTAATTTAGTTAGTCCTCCTACTTGCTCTAACTGGTTGCGGTCGGTTAGCGCAGTTGTTACCGTCATTAAATCGGTAGGTTGGCCCTGTAAAAATAGCCCTAATGCCGATCGATAAATGACTTGATGAGCGGTGATGGCAAAAAACTCCGGGCGCAGCAGTTCGGCAATTCGGGAAATAGCTTCGGGGTCAATTAAAATCCCGCCCAAAATTGCTTCTTCTGCCTCTATATTTGTCGGCATCAAATCGCTCATTAGTCAATAGTCCTCAGTCAGTCGATTTTAGATTTTAGATTTTAGATTTTAGATTTTCTGTTTTAGGTTTTAGGTTTTAGATTTTCGGCTTTAGGTTTTAGGTTGTAGATTTTCGATTTTAGGTTTTAGGTTGTAGATTTTCGATTTTCGATTTTCGATTTTAGATTTACTCTACAGATGAATCTGGGAGCTTGAACAATATCCTAAAATTGTAGGTTCGACCATCAGGAGCGTCGGGGCTTGTGTCCGTTTTTCCGGCGGGGTCATTAGTTATTATCAGTGTAAGGTTTTGTAGGAGTGCGATCTGTCGCGAGCTCGCGTTTATACCAGACTCACGCTCTCTCGATCTCGCACTCCTGAAAAAATGCTTCTTACTCTCTGCAGAGATGCTCCGGTTCTCAATCTGCAAGTTAGCGTTACTGAGTCCTTACTTAGCAGTGCTTAGTTGTTAGCTAATGACTAATGACTAACAACTAATGACTGATAACTCTTAATTACATCGGAACCACTTGAATATCAACTTCGGCGGTAACTTCTGCGTGTAGTTTGATTTCAGCTTTGTATGTACCAGTTTGGCGAATTTCGGGTAGGGTGATGCCGCGCCGATCGACTTCTTGACTGGTAGAGTTGAAAATTAGTTCTGCTACTTCTTGGTTGGTAACAGTACCAAAAATCGCGTCAGCTTCGCCAACTTGCTTGGAAATGATGAAAGGCCCAGCCGATTCGAGGGCGGTTTTGCGGACTTCAGCTTGCTGCTTGAGCTCTAGCTGGCGCAGTCTTTCTTCTTCACGGCGGCGCTCTGCTTGCTTGAGAATGCCTGGAGTGGCTTTAAATCCCATGCCTTGGGGTACTAGGTAGTTGCGGGCGTAGCCTGGGGCTACTTCTACTACGTCGCCAGCTTTGCCGAGTTTGCTGACATCTTTATTTAAAACTAATTGAACGCGCTTGGCCATGATCGTGGGTTGTGGGGTTTTAACTGCAACTTTTTATAATAGCGAAGTTTTAGGGGCGATCGCAAGGGAGTTCGGCAACGGATTATGTAGCGGATGTAAGGGATTTAACGGATTTAATGGATGGATGTTGAGATTCGAGGTTCGAGATTCGACGTTCGAGGGAAGAAACAGGGATAATATTTTTAAGGGGCAAATTCAGTTTGAAATTACGCAAAACGCGGGTGCTGTAATGAGCTAAATCAACTACAGTGCCATGTCTTACCGATCGCTCAGGCTTTATTTTCAAGGCGCTCACGGGCGATCGATCGCGCTACAGTAGCAACTAACTGGGTCGAATTGATCGGCTTGGCTAAGTGTTTGTCAAATCCGGCTTGCAAAATTTGGCGCTCGTTGGCTTCTCCAGCATAGGCCGTTAAGGCGATCGCCAACAACTGCCGATACTCAGGCGCAAGCTGAGTGCGGATGCGATGGATCAACATATATCCGTCCATCTGGGGCATTCCGATGTCGCTGACGAGCAAATCCGGTGCAGTTTGTTCGATCGACTCTAGCGCCTCAGCAGCAGATGACAGGGAAATCACCTCTGCACCCGCTTCCTCAAGCACGAAAGCCACAAAATCTCGCGAGTCGAGTTCATCATCTACCACCAAAATTCTCAATCCAGCTAGGGGCAAGGATGAGAGAGCGGGACAAGCAGACCAATTGAGGGCTTCATCCTCCTGCCTTCTAGAATCATCATTTAATAGCGGTAATCTCACCGTAAACGTCGCTCCTTGACCTTCTCCTGCGCTTTCTGCAAACACCGTTCCGCCGTGAAGTTCGATCAGTTGGCGAACGATCGCCAATCCCAGTCCCAAGCCGCCAAATTTGCGAGTTGTTGCGCCATCTTCTTGTCGGAAATGGTCAAAAACATAAGGCAAGAAATCGGGAAGAATACCTTTACCCGTGTCCGTAACTTTAATTTGAGCTTGGTGTTCGATTTGCCCTAATCGAACTTCTACTCGACCGCCTTCTGGCGTGAATTTCACAGCATTTGATAACAAATTCCACACAATTTGTTGCAAGCGACTTGTATCACCGAGAACTTGCCCGACATCGGGATTTAAGATTGTTTGGATTTGAATTTTTTTAGCTTCCGCTGCTAATTGCACGGTTTCCACAGCAGATGGAATAATGGTTGCCAGATTCATTGGAGCAACATTCAATCTGAGTTTTCCTTGCAGAATCCGAGATACGTCAAGCAAGTCTTCGATTAATTGAGATTGCAGTCTGGCGTTGCGCTCAATAGTCTCAAAAGCTTTGGCACTTTGACTGGCGTTCAGCTTGCCGCCGACGAGCAGTTGCGACCAGCCTAAAATCGGATTCAGGGGCGATCGCAACTCGTGAGAAAGCACAGCCAGAAACTCATCTTTAATGCGGTTAGCTCGCTCGGCTTCCGTGCGGGCAGTTTGTTCTAATTGGAGAACTATATCACGGTCGGTTTCCACTTGTTTGCGTTCTGTAATGTCGATTACAGAGCCGATATAACCCTCAAATTGTCCGCTTTCGGAAAATCTGGGAGCCGCCGCATCGATCGCCCAAGAATATCCGCCATCCTTGCGCCCGACGCGATATTCAACGCTGTACCGTTCCTGGCGTTCCTTGGCGGTAAAAAATGCGTTCTTGACCTGTTCGCGGTCTTCTGGATGCAGCGCGTTTATCCAACCAAATCCTAAACCTGTTTCCTCAGTTTGACCTGTGAATTCATACCAGGTTTCGCTCAAGAAAGTGCAATAGCCTGTGGAGTCTGTTACCCATACCATAAAAGGAGCATTGTTAGCCATAGTGCGGAATCGTTCTTCGCTTTCTTGGAGCGCTGATAAAGCTTGTTTGCGTTCTGTGATATCCCGACAGACAATCACTCCGCCTTTGATTTCGTTGCTAATATCAACTACCGGATAACCGCTGATACTGATCCAGCGACCTTCGGTATCTTGGCGACGGACAAATACCTCTACATCATTGACATATTCACCTTTTATTGCTCTGGCTAGAGGTAGTTCAGCGGCGGGGAAAAGGGTTTTTTGGTCTGCCAAAAATAGTCCGTAGGTGTTCGACCATTCCTCACAAGATTTTTCATTCGATAGCTGACCGAATACCCCGACTGCGGCTTGGTTAAACAACACAAACTCCCCTTGTTGGTTTGCCAAAATTAAACCATCGCCAATGCTGTCAATGATGACTTGCAGTAACTTAGTTTGTTCTTCCCGGGCGACTTCGGCTCGTTTGCGATTTGTGATGTCGCTGGAGATGCCAATCAGGCCGATGACTTCTCCCGCCTGATTGCGGTAGGGAGCTTTCATTACCAGAAATGTGCGAATGCCATCGTGAGATTCTTCGAGGACTTCTGTTTGTCCCGACTCCATAATCCGCCGATCGTTTTCCGTGACTGCGACTGCAAGTTCTGTTACTGGGTATAAATCGATATCGCGACCACCAATTACTTCAGAAGCAGATTTGCCCATTATTTCCAGCGTGGCTGGATTGGCATAAATAATCCGTCCTTCTCGATCTTTGACAAAAATGGGCGTGGGTGCTGACTCGTTAATTACGTTCAAAATCGCATTTTTTTGTCGCAGTTCTTCTTCCGTGCGTTTGCGATCGCTAATATCGCTCCAATAAGCCGTAAGTCCTTCGGCCGCAGGATAGGCGCTCACTTCTATATACATTTGGAGCGAGGGCGAGAACTCTTCAAACTTGACAGAAACTTGCTCGTTAACGACTCGATGAAATTCTTGATATGCCCTTGAATAGGATTCTTTTTCGGCGGGGAATACCTCCCAGATAGATCGACCTAGCAAGTCGTTTCTCGATCGAGAAAGCAGTTTTTCTGCTGTGGCATTAACGTAGGTAAAGCGCCATTGTGAATCGATCGCGATAAAGGCATCGGTAATACTTTCTATAATATTGCTGACTTGTTGGTTGGCCCCAGAGAGCGCGAGTTCAGCGTTTTTGCGTTCGGTGATGATTTCGCAAAAAATCATGATGCCGCCAATCTCATTAGTGTTGGTTCGCCAAGGGTGAATTTCCCAGCGCACCCAGTCGATGGAGCCATCAGGGCGGGTAAACCGATCTTCAGGGCAGGTTTCGACTGCTCCCGCCAGACAGCGCTCGTGGATTTGTTTCCAACGATCGGGCAAATTGGGAAAGATGTCGTAGTGCGATCGGCCCACAATGTTTTGAGTGCCGATCCCGTAACTTGATAGCCAGCGGTCGCTCACCAGCATATACCGCATCTGGCGGTCAAACATCGCCACCCCCGCAGGCGAATGTTTGACGAACAGTCGCAGTTGCTCGGACTGTTGCCGCAGGAGATTCTCCGATTGTTTGCGATCGCTGATGTCTTTGAAAAGTATGGCAACTTTGCGGCTGTCCGGCTCAGGAGTGCGGAACGCCGAAACCTCAAACCAGCGGTTCATGGCTTCCGAGCCGTGTTCAAAGCGCAATGGTTCCCCCGTGAGCGCGACTTTGCCGTACATCTCAAACCAATAATTTTCGTGATTTGGAAGGAGCTGTCGCACCGTTTTACCTGTAGCTTGTTCGAGTCCGGTTTGTTTCACAAAAGCAGGATTGACTTCCAAAAAGCGGTAATCGATCGGCTTTTCGTTGGCGTCAAACAGCATTTCGATGACGCAAAAACCTTCGTCTAGGGACTCAAACAAAGTGCGATAGCGTTCCTCGGAACGACCCAAAGCAGCAAGAGCTTGTTTGCGATCGCTAATATCCATAAACGCCGCCACACAGCCGCGAACTGCGCCCTCTTCGTCAAATAACGGCACCGCATTCACCAACCAATCAAAGGCTACCCCGTCCTCGCGCACCATTTGAATTTCCACATCTCGCACTTGGACGCCGGAAGCCGCAGCTAGTTGCATTGGGAGTTGTTCTCCTGGAATTTCTTCTCCGTTGCGGAATCGTCTAAACGGAAGGGTTGCGGCTTGCTCTCCGGTTCCAGAAACATTGGTATCCGGCGGCACTATCAACATCGACTGGGCAAATCGGTTAGCGCGAATTACTTTACACTGTGGGTCGCGGGCGATCGTAATGCCGACGGGTACAGCATCAAGTATCGATTCCAGTTCATTGACTCGTCGCTCTAGTTCTTGGTTGAGCCGTTCAATTTCTTTTTTGGTAGCTTTGCGATCGGTAATTTCTAGCACCGTCACATTCACTCCCAGGACGCGATCGTCCTCGGCCCTGAGTGGATAGACACTCAACAGCCAATCGCGATCGACTCCCGGCTGTGCTGAGTTCGTCCTGCTAAGTTCGAGCTGTTGAAGTGGAACTTTAGTTTCAATAACTTGTCGGTAAATTGGCTCTAAATCATCTGCCATTTCTGGCAAGATTTCGCGCAATGTTTTGCCGATGTGGGCGGCGGCTGGAACTCCGTTTATTTCTGCTAGCCGATCGTTGATGCGGACAAACCGCAACTCGGTATCGAGGAAGCAAAGTCCGATCGGCGCACTAGCATAAATCGCCTCGATTTCTGTTAGTTGTTGCTGCGAAGTTTGTGCTTGTTTAATTGAATCAGCCCGATCCGCTTTCTGCTCGGTGACATCTTGAAAATAAACGGCAAGTCCCGATGGGATGAGATAAGCTCGTACCGCATACCAAGCATTGAGTGGCGGATCAAAAAATTCAAAACTCACCGTAATTTGTTCCCGAACAGGCAAGATGCCTGTTCCACAAGAAGAAAATTCATCTTTTGTGAAACGGGCATCTTGCCCGTTCTTGAGAATGGTGCAAGATGCGATCTCAAACAAACTGCCCACTGATTCGGGAAACTCTTCCCAAATGCTGTTGCCAATCAAATCTTTCGAGGGTCGATTCAGCCACCGCGCCGCTTGCGAATTGAGGTAGGTAAATCGCCAGTCTCGATCCAAAGCAAAGAACCCGTCGGAAATACTTTCGAGGGTGTCTGACAGTTGGGCCGCGGGCGCGTTACAGACTGGTTCGGGTTGAGGTTGAGCGATAGGAGTGAAGGTTGTTACTACCGCATAGGGAGTCGATCGATCTCCCTGAAATAAAGGTTGAGAATTGAGCGTCAACCAAATCAATTCTCCCTGTGGCCGATAAAAGCCCATGATGACATTTAAACATGGTTGCCCGGTTTGCAGCGCCACCATCGCCGGATGCGTCTCGCCGGGAAAATCCGAGCCATCTTCACGCAGAGTCTGCCAGCGACTGTTGATTGAAGTGCATAAGAGCATCTGTTCTGCTGTCATCCCCAATAGCTCCTGGGCGTGAGAATTGCACCCCTGAATGCTACCATCTGCCAATTGCAGAACCATCCCTACATCAGTTGGCAAAGGCGGGGCTGGGTAAAACGCTTTGTTAGAATCCGTTGAAACAGAGGGGTCGATTTTTGCTTGGGGTTCAGTATTGCGTGGGTTTTGCATCGGTTTCTAACAACGATCATTTTACTTTTGGAAAAGCAAATCGCGCTCAATAATAGGGAAATAACCAGAGGAACTTTTGACTTGAGCAGGGTGACACTTCAAACCTAAGATGGATGTCGATCGTTCTGCGGTAATAATATCGATATCTAGACAATTTATTTTATCGTAGAGTCCCACGTCTGAACCATTTGCGGGATTCGGCAGAGGCGACGGGGAATTTTCTGGCTGTTTCAAATACCAGGTTAGTCCGTCTCATCAGTTTTCCGTGTTGCTGCATATTACCCATTGCTGTTGCTGGTTTTCGCGCGAACAGATGGCACTTGCACACAGATAAATAAGTAGATTAAGCTGGAAAATAAATAAGCCCTCTCTTGCAGCGAGTGAAACGAAGCAATCGCTCTGGTTACGCCCGCGTTACCTTCTGTTACATTGTGGTAAACTTTATTTGCGCCTACCTACTTAAAAACCCGGTTTCTTTGCGTAAACCAGATGGTAAATTTAGGCAAGGTTCTGTTCGTCTCAACGGTAAACGGGCGATCGTATTTACCCAATACAGGGCAGCCTGCTTCCTCCCGTGCCGACGTTTGTGTCAAGTTTGACCGCGCGCCTTTTACCTTTGTTAATTTCACAAACTTAATCCTATGCACATATTCACCGCCGGCGATCGCAACTATATTCTGGGGTTGGCAGCACTTCTTAAGTCTATAGATTTGAATGTTAGTAAATCGGGACAGGAGCAGGTAAAAATTACCATTGTATCTACCGGCATAGCTCCACAGCAAAAGGAACAGTTACAGAATTGCTGCAAATACCAGATTGAATGGCAAGAATTGCAATCTAGTTACGACCAACTTCTTTCTCTGTCAGGTTCTAAACTTGCTTACGTTAAATTGCAGCCTGAAAAATATACCAAGGAAACAGAAAGGCTGATTTGGCTCGACAGCGACACGATCGTTCTGGGAAGTTTAGATCCACTGTGGAACCTCGATCTTCAAACAATGCCGATAGCAGCCGCACCCAATGTCTGGGGAAATACGAACAATTCTCAAGATCGAAACCCTTATTTCAATACGGGTGTTTTAGTTTACAACATGAAGCTTTGGGAGGAAGAGCAACTGTCCGAAAAGTTGATGGAAAACGCTCGATTAAACCTTTGGGGGGATCACGATCAGGGTGCATTAAATTCTGTTTTAGCGGGAAGGTGGAAGCAATTAGACCAAATCTGGAAAAACCACAAGACTGATGATATGTCAAGTAAAGTGATGCACTTTATGTCAAGACCGAAACCGTGGGAAAGCTCAACCCCCAATCAATTATGGCTCGATATGTTGTCTCAGACACCGTTTAAGGACGAAGTGGAAAAAATTCCCAAGAATTTTAATTGGTTGTCGAGATTTAAGATAAAATACAGAGCATTTGGCCAGTGGTTGAGGGAACCGACAACCAAGTTTAAGAGTTACCTGAAGAAACAAAAACGTTAAGGTCAATCAATTTTAGATTTTAGATTTTAGATTTTAGAATTGAAGCATTGACTTGCGCGAGATGAATCACGTGGCGGGTATCCTGGATGCGAGGGGGTCAAAATTGGTCTTTCATGCCGCGCAATCGAGCGAAGGTTTGCACTGGATCGGAGGTGTTGGTGGCTGATTGGAGGTTGGGAAAATCCCAGCGCAAAAATGGGTTTGTGCTTTTTTCGATGCCGATCGATGATGGTATTGTAGGTTGCGATCGACTGCGCGCTTCCTTGACTTCGGCGAAGCGCTGCTGTAAATCGGGATTGTCGCCATCCACACTCAAGGCAAATTGCAGGTTGTTCAGCGTGTATTCGTGGGCGCACCAGACTCTCGTACTATCGGGCAGGTTTCGGAGTTGCCGCAGAGAGGCTAACATTTGGGCGGGAGTGCCTTCTTTGAGCCTGCCGCAGCCGCCGGCAAATAAGGTGTCGCCGCAAAACAATTCGCCGGTTTCGCTGGGGTTGCTGGGGGGGAAATAGTAGGCGATGTGAGCTTTTGTGTGGCCGGGTAGGAAGAAGACTTCGGCGGTTCTGTTGGCGAAAGAAACTCGATCGCCCGCTTGTAAAAACACTTGCTGTCCGGGTATTCTGCCTCTATCTTCTGCGCCACCATAAACTTTAATTTGGGGAAAGCGATCGATCAGTTCCTGATTGCCGCCTACGTGGTCGCTGTGGTGGTGGGTAATGAAAATTGCGGTTAATTCGGCTCCGAGCGATCGCAGTTGCTCTAATACTGGCTGCGATCGTGCTGGATCGACGACTGCTGCGGTGTGGCGATCGGGGTCGTGCAGTAAAAAAATGTAATTGTCGGACAGTACCGGAAGCCGATAAACCTGCATAGAAAAGTGCCTCTCTCGGAAAAATATTATATAATTAAGTTACTCTGAACGCTATCCGAAGGCTGATTGCAGATTTATTAAGTCCGCATATCTATCTTGGGATGTAAAACTTGGGATGTAAAACTTGGGATGTAAAACTCGGATACGTTATTTCTGCTGTGCCAGCAAATTGATTTGCGGTCGAGTACGCACCATTTTTGAGTCAATAACTACAATCGGCTTTAACTATTTTGGCATAAAAGCGATCGAATAAATGCGAACATCTCACAACAAATCAAACTTAACAATTTCTCAAAAAGTCGATCGGATTGTAGCGTCTGGTAAGATAACTCGCAGGGAACACTTAGTTTTGACTTCGGCTATCCTGTCAGATGATAAAATTTCAGAAGAGGATCGACATCAAATCAATCGGATATTTGATTATATCCAAATTGGTCGCCTCAAGTTTATCGATTGAAAACAAAGACTTGCACAGTCAGCATCTATCTGGAGTATAAAAAGCGTTTTTTAGGAGTGCGATCGTCCCGTCGGGCACAGCAAAGCCTATATATTTCGCTTGAATTCTCCGGCTCACGCGGAGTGTGAAGGCGTCAGTTGTGGCAGTCTCAAATTAACAAGGCTCTTAGCAATCCCAGCTACAAAAACAGGCAGAATAAAATGAGTGCAGACAAACCAACTATTTTGGTGACGGGCGGAGCTGGATATATTGGCTCTCACGCAGTATTAGCGCTGAAAAACGCCGGTTACGGTGTGGTGATTTTGGATAATTTAGTTTACGGTCACAGAGATTTAGTAGATCGGGCTTTGCAGGTGGAGTTGGTAGTTGGCGACACGAACGATCGCACTCTTCTCGATAACTTGTTTGCTACGCACAAGATTGATGCGGTAATGCACTTTTCGGCTTACGCTTACGTGGGCGAATCTGTTACCGACCCAGCTAAATATTATCGCAACAATGTCATCGGCACTATTACGCTTTTGGAAGCAATGATCGCTGCTGACGTGAAGAAATTTGTGTTTTCTTCTACTTGCGCGACTTACGGTGTACCGCAGAAAATCCCGCTCACAGAAGACCACCCGCAAAACCCGATCAATCCCTACGGTGCTACTAAGTTAATGGTAGAACGGATTTTGTCGGATTTTGACGCTGCGTATGATTTCAAGTCTGTTTGTTTCCGCTATTTTAACGCGGCTGGGGCTGACCCGAACGGGTTGTTAGGAGAGGATCACAATCCAGAAACTCACCTGATCCCGCTGGTGTTGTTCGCGGCTTTGGGTAAACGAGATTCGATCGCGATTTTTGGCACGGATTACGATACTCCTGACGGTACTTGCATTCGGGATTACATTCACGTTAACGATTTGGCATCTGCTCACATTTTGGGATTAGAATATTTGCTAAATGGTGGCAAATCAGATTTTTTTAATTTGGGCAATGGGGGCGGGTTTTCGGTGAAAGAGGTGATAGAAACGGCTCGCCAAGTGACTGGAAAAGAGATTAAGGCTGTTGAGTGCGATCGGCGTCCAGGAGACCCGCCTGCTTTAGTTGGCAGCAGCAAAAAGGCGATCGAAATCTTGGGTTGGTCTCCAGAATATCCCGACATTAAGGATATTATCTCCCATGCTTGGCAGTGGCATCAAAAGCGTCACACTTAGCATAAACTCAAATAAAAAAAGTGCAAAAATTGAGTCTAAAATAATGTTAAACAGTCACAAAGATTTTTGTTTTTGCACCTTAGCTTTTGGGAAAAAGTATTGCGAATTAGCCAAACAACTAGCAGCAGACTTAGAAACTCATTCTCTAGGGACGATGCTAGTTGTTTGTACTGACTACCCAAATGACTTTCAGAATTTGACGAATGTTTTTGCTTTTAAAAAAAGTCGCGAAGGTGTAGATTATTGTTATAATGATAAACGATTTGCACTAAAAAAAGCCTTAGAATTATTCCGAGTGGCAATCTTTGTGGATGCAGATACAAGAATCATAGGAAAAGTGCCGGAGAGAGAATGGATGTCAGGAATTACTTGTAAAGGGTTTATTCCCATTCTAGAACATCCACCTAATCAATCTTTGCCAGGTAGAAAAGAGGCAATTGATAAATTAGCAAAAAAGCTAGAAATACCATTGGAACCTGTAAGTTTTGTTCAAGAAAATTTGTTCGTAATTGCGAGAGACAATGGGAAAGAAATTCAGTTTATTCAAGAATGGGGAAAGATTGGAAGATTTTTTGAAGTGCAAAAAGTCAAAACAAAAGACGGTAATCCCATTGGGTTAGCAACTGCTAAAGTTGGGTGGAATATTCGTAATGACGGGTGGCAGGAACTCGCTCAAAGTATGGAGCATTCTTTTGCTCATTGGGACTGGCAAAAAAATCAAGTAAGAACCTTTTGGGATAAAGTTTGGGATAAATTGCAGTTTGAGCATTGGCAATATCTCTATAGGTTATTAAAAACACAGTTAATTGCCTTATTAAATTTCAATTTTTACTATCGCTAGAGAAAAGAGATGTATAGAGGATTTATCACCATTTTAATTGGATTGTACTCATTTCAAGACTGCATACATTTTCTAGCTTCAGTCAGGAAGTTTCACCGCGAACCAATTATTATTTTAATAGATAGAGTCCCTCTAATTTTATATCCTTTACTTCAGGTGTTTGGAAATGTCATATTGAAACCTGCACCGTCTCACGAAAATCCTGTTTTAGCGTCGCGGCTAGCTAAGCTGGCTTTGTATCAACAATCTCCTTTTGAGAAAACTATTTATCTGGACTGCGATATTTGTTTGCTATCGCCAATATATGAAGTTTTTGACTATCTTGATGAAGTAGATTTGCTGATAACAGAAGATGTGCAGCCTGCGATTGCTAAAGCTGCAAATTTATTAAGAGTCAAGCAGGATATTCTGTCAACTTTGCAGTCTGTCGGGTTGCCGCTAAATGAAAATAGCGTTCAATACAATGGCGGATTTATCGGTTTTACGAAAAGCAGTAAAACTCAGGAATTGTTTATAAACTTTAAGAAATATTTCGAGATGGTAGTGGCGCATCAAAATGTGCTACTGTTGAAAGACCAGGGAGCTTTTGCGGCGGCTGTTGAATCAGTGAAACCGAAAATGACAACTTTGTCCCCGGTTTACAACTACTTGGATAAGTGGAAAGATGTTTATACGATCGACAAACCGATTAAAGTAATGCACTGCACTTATCCTTACCGCCCTCAGTACGCGAAGAACGTGACGCGATCGCTCTTTACTAGAATAGTCGATCGCACGGCTAAAATATTTTTACCAAATCAACTTAACAATCCCTGGCGTTTAAAATAATTAAAGTTTGTTGGCAAACTGCATCAAAAGCAACAAAGTTTTGCCCAAACACAAAAAAATTAGCCTCAACATATCCGAAAATTTACCTAGAAGAATTATTGCTGGCTTGAATAACAGTCTTGGGTTCATTATTGTGTTTTTTTACCAAAAGACGCGTTGCTGCCCTTTCCCGTGGTTAAAAACCTGGTTGCTTTGGTCGGGAGTGCGTGAGTCCCCATCGCCTTGACAAAAGCTCGGTTAAGCAGGAAAATTAAACAAATGTTTTAAACAAAATACTCAGTGAAAGTTTCATTAGTAGTGAGCGATTTGTCAGGAGGAGGTGCAATTCGTGCTTTTTTATTAGCTCAAGTCTTGATAGAGCTTAAATGTGATGTAGAAGTTGTTGGATTTCAGTTTGGCAAGGAATTGTACGCTACTCCTCCCAGAGACATCCCGGTATGTGCGATACCGGGGAAAAATTATCCGGGGTTTTTAATGGATGCTCAAAAACTTTGGAAAAAAATAGATGGGGATATTATTTATGCAGTTAAACCTAAACCTACAAGCTTTGGATTATCACTGCTAAAAAAACTGGCGACTCGCCACTCTATAATTTTAGATATAGACGACTGGGAACTGAGCTGGTACGGGGGAGATGAATGGCAATACCGTCCCTCTTTCAAACAACTTTATCGAGATATTTTTAAACATAACGGTCAATTGAGAGAACCAGATCATCCCCTCTATCTCAAGTGGATGGAAGGTCTCATTCACCGTGCGGATGCAGTCACCGTTGATACTGAGTTTTTACAACAGCGTTTTGGTGGTGTATATTTGCCTAATGGTAAGGATACTGCAATGTTCGACCCTGCTAAATACAATCCTGAATTGAGCAGACAGCGTTACGGCTTGTCCGGGTATAGAATCTTAATGTTTCCCGGTGCGCCGCGACCTCACAAAGGTGTTGAGGATGTTTTGATGGCCCTCGAACAGTTAAATGAACCCGATTTAAAATTAGCGATCGTCGGCGGGAGTCCTTATGATGATTATGATGATAAACTTGTGAAACAATGGGGACGTTGGATTATTAAACTGCCAAGGTTTCCAGTGGAGACGATGCCGTCGGTTGTAGCGGCGGCTCATGTTGTCGTTGTTCCTCAGCGAGAAACTCTCACAGCCGTGGCTCAGTTTCCGCTCAAGCTGACAGATGGTATGGCAATGGCTAAGCCTGTTTTATCTACGCGAGTGGGGGATATTCCATCAATTTTAGGAGGAACGGGTTATTTAGTCGATCCGAGTTCTCTCGCTCAAATTTCACAAAAAATTCAATGGATATTTCAAAATTTGACAGCGGCTAATTTACAAGGAATGAAAGCTAGGGAAAGATGTGTGAAAAAATATAGTATTCAAGCAATGAAACCGATACTTTCAGAGATAATCGCAGGTATGTAAATGTTATTTTAAAACGACTCAATGGAGGAAGAAAAGCTGGCTGTTATTAAAGAATATTTTAAGATGCCGTACTGTTTAGCTGGGAATGCTTCATGTCTGCCAATAAGCTACTCCTAAAATTTGCCAGACGATATCCCGGCAGGATTCTCTTAACTGTGATGCTGGGCTTTTCTGGCGCTTTATTCAACGGTATCAGCACTACTCTGATTGTACCAGTGCTTTTAAGTTTTTTAGAGGAAACTATCGAGCTGCGGGGTGCTCCACCTCTAATTAAAACTTTGATGTATCCCTTTGAGGGAATGCCCGGAAATCAGCGTTTAATGTTGATGACCGGGGCGGTTGTGCTGGCAATTTTTTTAAAAAATGTTGCGAGTTATATCAATACTTTAGTAGCTACTTCTCTGACGCGCTCTCTGACTTTTGATTTGCGAGAAGCAGGTTTGCGGTTGTTGTTAGAAGTAGATTTAGATTTTTACTCTAAAACAAAAGTCGGGGATTTAATTAATAGATTGGGCGGAGAGATTGGTCGGACTGCTAGTGCAGTTGGTACGGCCATCGGAATGTTTACTACGTCAATCACGGTTTTGGTGTTTCTGGGCCTGCTACTTTCTATCTCGTGGAAACTGACGGTGACAGCTACAGTTTTGCTGGCGTTAGTTGCTTGGGCAAATCAATATATTATTAACCGTTCCAAGCATTTTGGCCACCTGCTTTCTGAAATGTCGAAAGATTATTCGGTTAGGGTGCTGGAAACCATTACGGGGATTCGGCTCGTCAAGTCAACTGGGAACGAGGAAAGGGAGTATCAGCGGATCAAGTATTTAATTCAAAGGCGAGAACAAGCGGATTTTCAGGCTCAGGTAAATTATGCGGCGATCGCCCCAATTAACGAAGTTGTTAATTTGATAGTTATAATTCTGATTGTATTTATAGGCCGCACCATATTTGCGAATGAGATAGAGTCTATTGCTACAATTTTATTAACCTACTTATTGGTACTTTTTAGGTTAATTCCTTTAATTTCACAGTTGAATAGCGGGCGCAGTCAATTTGCTAATACGTCGGCTAGTGTAGAGGTGGTTAATGATTTTTTGAGCTGCGAGGACAAGCCATTTATGCTGAACGGTTCTGTGCCTTACACTCATTTGCGATCGGGAATTCATTTTAATAAAATATCTTTTAGTTATCCCAATCACAAGAATTTAGTTCTGCAAGGAATTGATTTATTTCTACCTCACGGCACTACTTTAGCTTTGGTAGGAACTTCGGGTTCTGGCAAATCAACTTTGGCAGATTTACTGCCGAGATTTTACGATCCAACTGAAGGTCATATCTCGATCGATGGTAGAGATTTGCGCGAATTTGAGCTGAAAAGTCTCAGACAAGCGATGGGTATTGTTAGCCAAGATACGTTTTTGTTTAATGCTTCAGTGCGCGAAAATATTGCTTACGCTAGGCCTCAAGCGACTGAGGAAGAAATTGTGGAAGCGGCGAAGGGAGCTAATGCTTACGAGTTTATCCAACTGTTGCCGGAGGGGTTGGATACTCAAATTGGCGATCGGGGCGTGATTTTATCGGGAGGGCAGCGTCAGAGAATTTCAATTGCTAGAGCCCTGCTGCAAAACCCGGAAATCTTAATTTTAGATGAGGCAACGAGTTCGCTGGATACGGTTTCGGAAAGGTACGTACAAGCGGCGATCGAGAAATTGAGTTGCGATCGCACCACCTTAGTCATCGCCCACCGCCTCTCCACAGTCCAAAAAGCCAACAAAATCGCCGTGATCGATCGCGGGCAAGTAGTAGAAATGGGTTCCCACGAAGAATTGCTAGCAAAAGGAGGATACTACACTCGCTTGTATTCAGTGCAATTTGCCGAAGAAACCGCTCGCGATGAAGCTCTAATTAGAGGTTCTTACGAAATTCGCACCCGCCTGACTCCCATGATAGCTTACCTCAAATTGCTAGTAGATGAAATGGTAGACTCTCCCGAAGAAAGAGACGAATTAATCAGAGAATCATTTCATTCTGCTGCTAATATTTTCACGACTTTAGAATTTATAGAAAAGACTATTAAGCGTCAGGCTGTTAAAAAGTAGTCATTAGTCATTAGTCGGTTGGCAGTTGGCAGTTGGCAGTTAACAGTCAACAGTCAACATTCAATAGGAAAAATTCCCAATTCCCAATTACCATGTCTAAATATTATGTATTTTTCACCAGAAATGTCTTGCCACAACCCAATGTAGCGAGCTTAGTTCAAGTTGCACACTCTGCTAATGCCGCAGCAAACCTCGGTTATCGAGCCGTTTTGGTATACCTCCGTAAAGGCTGGAGTGCTTTGAATCCGGTTGATTTGCTTTTTCCTTTTCAACCCAGGAAACCAGATGACAAACTTGCCAATATTTACAATATTCAAGATAAATTAAAAGTAGCAGATTTACCGATGCCGTGGCCGATCGACCTTTGGGACAGCAAGTGGACGAGTTCCAGTACAATAGTATCAAAATACTACTTACCGATTCACCTGCTTAAATCAACTAAAATTGTCCACACCCGCGACTGGAACTTTGTCAAAGCAGCAGTTAAAAACGGAATTCCCGCTATCTACGAACAGCACCACCATGAAAACAAGCAATTTGAATCAGAAATTGTCCGCAATCCTCTGTTTCAGATTTCCGTAACTGTTGCAGATACAGTCCGAGACAGCATGATTAAGAATGGAATGCCGCCGGAAAAAGTAATTAAACTGCACAACGGTTTCAATCATTTGTTTCTCGCGAGACAAACAGAAGCTGCCCAGAATTGGCGACAGAAATTATTAGAAGATGACAGACAGCATTTAGCAGTTTATGCGGGAGGACTTTACCCGTTTAAAGGTGTTGATATGTTGGTGGATGTGGCTGAGGAATTGCCACTGGTTCAGTTTGCGATCGCGGGCGGTGATTCATCCCAAGTAACAGCATACCAGCAATTAGCAAAAGACAAGCAAGTTAACAACATTAAATTTCTCGGCTACATCCCTCAAAATCAACTGGCTAGCTTGCTGCAAGCAGCCGATGTTTTGACTCACCCGCACTGTTTGACAGAAGCCGCGACGTTCACATCTCCTTTAAAATTCTTTGATTACATGGCATCGGGAACTCCGATTGTTGCGACGGAGATTGCATCTTTAATGGAATTTAAATCGGGAAATATAGCAGCAACTTGGTGCGAACCGGATAACCCGCACCATTTCGCGCAAAGCATTCGAGATTGTTTAACAAAATATCCGAGGAAAATCGAAGGTTATGCAGAAACATTGAATTTTGTCAAGCAATTTTCGTGGGAAAATAGGATAGAAAGAATTTTAAGTTATGTGGATGAGTCATTGGTAGGGTGCGTCAGTCCGCAGGCGACAGACAATTGATAAAATTATCAAAACTGACGCACCATTAACTGTGCGGTGCGTCAGCTTTTAAATTATCAATTATTGCGAAAATCACCCAAGCTGACGCACCCTACATACGACTAATTATGAACCCAAAAATCATCGGCACAATCACCACCTACCCAGGCATGAATCAAAGCGACTGGCTGTGGCAACAAACCCCCCAAAACTTCGGCAAATGGGGCAACATTCAAATGCTAGCCAACCACCCAGAACCAGACTTTCTACTCATGTATCAATTCGACTTTCCCAAGCCGCCCAAAAAGCAGTCATGGCTCGACAAAATTCGCCGTCCAAGCCCCAAAAATCCAGAAAATGACATTCGAGACAAATTGCGCGGTGTCCCCAAAGAACGCATAATTTACCTGATCCGCGAGCCGCCATTACCCGAAGTTATTGAAATTACCAAAGCCAACTACGAACAAGCAAAACTTTATTGCGGTTACGTTTCCGGGCCAGACAATTTCGCACCAAAACCAGATTATATGCCCGCGATTTGGTATCACTCTAACTCGTTTCGAGAACTGAATGAAATGCCTGCGCTGCCGAAAACTAAATCCTGTTCTTGGATTACTTCAGGTGTTAGCCGCAGCGCCAATCACCGCCAGAGATTAGATTTTATCAAATTGCTGCAAGAACGAGAATTAGATTTTGACCTTTACGGGCGAAACTTGCCAACTTGGGCGCGTGGAAACGGCACTGTAAACAATAAATGGCACGCCGTCGCACCATACTATTACAACTTAGCTATTGAAAATTATGCCGAAAATGATTGGTATGTCAGCGAGAAGCTTTGGGATGCTTTGTTAGCTTGGTGTTTGCCAATTTATTACGGCGGTTCGGCGGCCGATAAATTGTTGCCTGCAGGGAGTTTCCTGCGGCTGCCGAGTTTGGATGAGAAAGGAGTAGAATTTATTAAAGAGGTTGTTGCTACGCCGGATTATTGGCATGAAGCGAGGGAAAAAATTGCCGAAGCCAGACAAATCATTCTCCATGAATTGAACTTGCTCAATTGGCTGTCTAAGTTTGCATCTTAGGAAATAGCGCAATGACAGAAAACCAAAATCAACCCAGAGAATACGATGCCGTACTCGGCGGTCAAAATCCTCCCCCCCTCGGTGCTGCTGTCTTAGGCGGGATTCCCGGCGTTAAGAGTCGTTTGGCTTCACCGATTGTCGAGGTGAAAATTTCTGCACTGTCTGAAGCACTCAGACATGGGCGCGCAGGTTTAGATTTAATAATTGGGGCGCTGCAAGATGAATCAATGCAGGTGAAGTTTGCAGCCTATTCGCTGCTGAAAGATAGAGATGAACCAAATCTAAAAGAGCAGTTCCAAAAATATTTGCCTACTTTTGACTTTGATGTGATAACAGTTGATGCTAAAGGAAAAGAAAACAGTCGTCGCCGTCATTATGCTCATTTCTTTCCTGAAGACTTAGGGAACGAAGTGGTGCTGGAAATGGTTTATATTCCCGGGGGTACATTTATGATGGGCTCGCCAGCAACAGAAGAAGGTAGAGACAGTTGTGAAAGTCCGCAGCATCAAGTAACAGTACCCGCTTTTTTTGCAGGCAAATACCCTCTCACCCAAGCACAGTGGCAAGCAGTGATGGGAAACAACCCATCATCATTATCATGGTTTCAAGGTGAAAAACGTCCTGTAGAAAAAGTATCGTGGGATATGGCAGTGGAATTCTGTGGCCAACTCTCGCAAAAAACCGGGAAAAAATATCGCCTCCTGAGTGAAGCAGAATGGGAATATGCCTGTCGTGCGGGTACGACAACCCCATTTCATTTTGGGGAAACTATTACCCCGGAATTAGTCCGATATCGCAGACACACAACTTATGTCGGGGGTTGTCTCCCCAATGCCTTTGGACTTTACGACCTCCACGGTCAGGTTTGGGAGTGGTGCAGTGATAGATGGCACGAAAACTATAACGGGGCACCAACTGACGGAAGTTCCTGGGAAACTGGCACATCTGAATACCGAATGCAGCGTGGTGGTTCCTTGCACAGCCCTGCGTTCAGTTGCCGCAGTGCCTATCGTGTCAGGGACTCGACGGGCAACCGCCAATATTACATCGGTTTTCGCGTCGCTCTGGTTTTCGGTTCTATGCTTTAGTCTTCCCCGATCGCACTTCTCTACCATTTTACTAAATGGTTCGGCGGTGGACACCGCAACTACATAAACCAAGTCCGCCTTCGCGGACTAATAGATATGAACGGAATTTGCACCCTAGCCAACGACACAGTTTACGACCAACTAATTGCCTTGCTCAACAGTATTGAAGTTATCTTAGGCTCAAATACTTCTGTCTGTATTTATCCTTTCGACGACCAGATACAGCAAATCAAAGCTGAAATTGTGAACCGTTCCAACGTCTTTATTTATGAAGATAGCGCCTCAATTCAGCGATGGGACAAATTCATGCAAGCAGCCGCACCAGAGCGTTTGAACCGCAAAAAATTCCGGCTTTACGGCGCACACCGGCGCTTTTGCGCTTTCGACGGCCCGTTTGAAAAGTTTATCTATATGGATGCGGATACTTTGGTGATGAATTCCCTTGAGGCGGTTTTTCATAAGTTAGAGGAATCGGATTTTGTGGTTTATGATTTTCAATTTCGCGATTCAACTAAAGTATACAATATTCAGTCACCAAAACTGCTCGAAGTTTTTGAGCAAAATCGGATAGACTCGGAAATATTTTGTTCTGGATTTTACGCCAGCAAGCAAGGATTGTTTGAGCAAGATACTAGGGAATGGCTGTTAGCTCAACTGCAATCGGGCGAGGCAGAAATTCTCTATGAAGGTGCGGGAGAACAGCCGTTGCTCAATTATATGGTGATGAAAACGGGGATGAATAGCTATAATTTTGCTTATAGCCTCCCCGATGGCGAAAAAACCGGGTGCAGCGTCACTTCCAAACATTTTGAAGAGCGCGATCGGATTTTGTACGATAAGGGAAACCGACTTACTTACATTCATTATATTGGCGTGCAGCCGGATTTAATTCGGAGAGTTTGTGCGGGCGAAAATATTGGGTTTCCCTATCGCGATTTGTTCCTGCATTACCGCTATCTCCGGGAACCGGAAAAGCGGCCGATTTTTGCCCAACCGCCAAAGTCTTATACTGAGATTTCTGGGGCGAATTTGTTAACCAGGGTATTGAGAAGGTTGAGGATAAATGTATGAATCGCGGTATTTATATTGTGGCGAATGATAAGGTGATCGAAAGTGCGATCGCCCTTTTAAACAGCATACGTCTGTACAATTGTCAAGTACCTGTTTTTCTGATTCCCTTCGACGACAATTATCAGCAAGTCGCAGCCGCACTCAGCAGTCTCCACGGTGTGCAATTGTTCCCAAATCTGGAGTTTGTGGAACAGTTTACCAGAGAAATTGGCCAAATGTTCGATCGCAACTTTTTAGCCCTCCCCAACAAAATGCGAAAACTCGCCGCCTGGTTTGGCCCCCTTGACGAATTTCTGTACATCGATACCGATATCATCGTCTTTGAAGATATCGCAGCCAACTTAAACAAACTATCAGAAGTAGACTTTTTTTGCTGCGACTATCACCACCTCAGCGAAAAACTGCGAAATGTATTTTCACCCGCTGTAAAAGAACAAAATATCTTTACAGACTCACAGCTTCAAGATGTATTCAACAGCGGCTTTTGGGCTTCGAGAAAAGGAACGATTACAGAATCGCAAATGTATGAAATTTTGCAAGAATGTTCGCAGCATCGAGAATATTTTGACTTTACTCAAAATGTCACCGATCAACCTATACTAAATTATATCATTCTTAAACTGATTCCCAAACGCTGCAACCTGGTTAAAGATTCAGCAACCGAACCTGGAAGCTGGGCTGGTTCTAAACATTTTCAAGAAATAGATTATGTTCTTTATGACAAAGGCAAAAGGTTAAAATATATTCACTGGGCTGGAATACCGATTAAATCGGGTAGTCCTTATTGGCAACTTTGGAAACATTATCGTTATCTCAATGAGGAAAAACCAAATTTAGTGCAAAAAATATTTCTGGCTTTCAGTAGGTGAGGATAAACTCATATGTTGTATCATTATCAACAAGCTTGGAAGAACAGGCAAGATGCCTGTTCCACAATTCATAAATTTGGTGGT
>NZ_JAUBUY010000026.1:0-29949 GCF_036705565.1 Microcoleus sp. AT8-B5 | reverse complement strand
GTTTTTGACACCAAACAAGCTTGGAAGAACAGGCAAGATGCCTGTTCCACAATTCCTAAATTTGGTGGTGTTTTTGACACCAAACAAGCTTGGAAGAACAGGCAAGATGCCTGTTCCACAATTCCTAAATTTGGTGGTGTTTTTGATGCCAAACAAGGTTTGAATGAGTATAATTCTTCAATCTAAAATCTAAAATCTAAAATCTAAAATCCGATGACTGATGGCATTTATATTCTGGCAAACGATGTTGTTTTCGACCACTTAGTCGCTTTATTGAACAGTCTCGAAGTCAACGGGGCAAAAAATATTCCTGTTTGCATCATTCCCTATGATGACAGAATGAAAAAAGTGCAAGTAGAAATTGCAACTCGTCCTCATGTCACCCTGTTTGAAAATACCGATTCCATCATTTTATGGGAAGACTTTGCGACTCAAGTTTGGAAAACTCATGCAAAAGCTCAAAAAGTATGGAAATCTCAAGGTTGGGAACCAGTTCAATGTTTGGAAATGCACCGAAAATTATGTTGTTTCGACGGCCCTTTTGATAAATTTATCTATTTTGATGCAGACACTCTGTTAATGGGTTCTCTAGATTATATTTATCAAAAACTTGATGATTTTGATTGGGTAGCAAACGATTTTCAATACAAATCCGACCTCAATTATATATTTGATTTGTCCTCCCCCAAATTACCTCAAATTTTAAATATTGACGGACTGCAATCTCATACTTTTTGTGCGGGTTGGTTTGCGTCAAAAGCGGGGGTTTTAAATCGAAATAATTGCTCTCAATTTTTAGAAAAATTAACATCAGGAGAGGCGGAAATTATGTCTTTGCGGGGGGCTGACCAATCTTTACTTAACTATTTAGTCGCCCGCAGCAAAATATCTTTTTACAACTTTGCATATGCTGAACCCGAACAGGTAACGGGAAATCATTGGTCTTCTCAATTTGATGTGATAGATGATGTTTTATATGATAAAGGACGGCGGCTTACTTATTTGCATTACATGAGTATTTCGGCTGCAAAGTTTACTCGCTTGTGTGCTGGTGAAGATGTGGAGATTCCTTACCGAGATGTATTTCTGCATTACCGCTATTTGAATTCGTCGGAAACACAGCCAAAACTCGTGCCTCCAAATGTGTTGGTTCGCTTGGGGAGAAATCTCAAAAGTTGGGGAATGAGAAAACTTAATAATGTTCAATTTAAGTTGCGGAATTTTGGGGATAAATAGTATCTAACTGTACAAAGACTGAATCCACTCCCATTCGCGCCTCAATCCTTCTTCTAGAGAAACCTGCGGCTGATAACCTAAGATTTTCTTGGCTTTAGACACATCTGCGCTAGTGTGCCGCGCGTCTCCCCTCGCAGCTTCGGTAAAATCTATGCGAATAGGTCGATCGACAATCCTTTGTATTGTATCAATAACTTCCTTCAAAACCACCCGACTTCCTCCACCAATATTAAAAACTTCCCCCGCAGCTTCAGGAACCTCAGCCGCCGCTAAATTCGCCGCAACGCAATCGCTGATAAACGTAAAATCCCGCGTTTGCAATCCGTCGCCGAAAATAGAAATCGCCTCATCAAACAAAATCGACTTAAAAAACTTGTGAAAAGCCATATCGGGGCGCTGTCTCGGCCCGTAAACAGTAAAATAGCGCAGCGAAGTAGTCGGAACGCCAAAATTTTTGTAATAAAGTCCGCACAAACGTTCACCGGCTAACTTCGTAATTCCGTAGGGAGAAACCGGCTGCGGACAAGCATTTTCATTCGTGGGAAAAGATTCAGCATTGCCGTAAATTGAAGAAGAAGAAGCATAGACAAACTTTTGCAATCTTGGCGCATCTTTAGCCGCTTCTAACAATACTTGAGTGCTGTTAATATTGCGTTCCGTATAGCTGCGAAAACCGTCGCCCCAGCTAGCACGAACTCCTGCTTGCGCCGCCTGATGAAATATCACCTTAGCATCAGATAAAAGACCACGCCAATTTAGAGACAAAATATCGCCTTCCACCAATTCAAAACCCGGATACTTTTCAAATCGTGCAATATTCTTGCGCTTGAGATCCGGATCGTAATAATCGTTGAACTCATCAACACCAATTACCGTCTCCCCTCGATTTAAAAGAGTTTCTACTAAGTTAGAGCCAATAAATCCCGCCGCACCTGTAACAATTAAAATACTCATTCGATTTTAGATTTTAGATTTTAGATTTTAAAAATTTTACACAAATTATTGCCTAACTTGTCATCTTCTTCTTTGTCTTCCTCTGCGTTCTCTGCGTTCTCTGCGGTTCAAAAAGCATCAAATAGGATAATCCTAGATAACTATCAACCCCCTTCCTTCTGATAAAAAGAGGTTGATAGTTAACTTTCATTGTTCAAAAGAATCTAAATCCAGCGCTTGGGAACCTCCGCGTTCTAACTCGATCAAAAGCTTACCTAGCTGAGTCCAAACTAGCCAGCCAGTGAGTACCGTCAGTGGCAAAGCTAGGGCATAACAAAGTAGTTTGGGGAAGCCAAAAATCTCCATCCCCGAAGCTAAAAATACACAAATACCGCCCGCCATTCCCAGAAAAGGTATGACCAATTGCAGCCTTGGCAGGTTAGCCAAGGTGCGAGTAGAACGATTTTTAGACCATTGTTGTACGGATTGTTTGAGAGTTGCTTCAAATGCTACGCCGGAAGCCATACCTGCTAGTAATCCAGCCGACATTAAAAAATAGGGAGGTTCTGGAAAATAATACACGAATAATTCCTTAATTTGGGTAATTGGAAATGGGGAATGGGGAATTGGGAATTGGGAATTGGGAATGGGGAATTGGGAATTGGGAATTGGGAATTGGGAATTGGGAATTGGGAATTGGCAAGAGTAGAATTATTTTTCTTCCTTCTTCCCTCTTCCTTCTTCCCTCTTCCTTCTTCCTGACATCCGTTACATCCGTCGAGCGAATCCGTTGCCGAACTTCCTTCTAATTAAAATCGAGTTAGCGCGGCTGCCCCTGCTGTGGAAAACTCCGTCAAAGCGCCTAGAGCAACGTTGAACAGGCGACTGGGCTGCAAATCTTCCTTGACTAAGTTCCACAGGCTGCGAACTTCTTCGGTGTGGATTCGATCGTCCTCAATCAAAGCTAACATTAGCTGGCGTCTCAAAAACGAGCCTTCCTCGGACAGCAAAAATTGCAAGCCTAGTTGGGCGGTGGGGAGCAAGTCGAAACTGCGATCCGATCGGGCGATCGCGATCATGTCCTCTAACCTGTTCCACTGGAATTTGCCATCTTTGAATAATACCTCAATCAGACGCCGCCGCAGTGCCGGAGATTCTCCGTTCAACAAACGCCGCGCTACATAAGGATACGCCACCTCGACTATCTTGAAATTCGGATTCAGCGTCAGGGCCAAACCTTCTTCTGTCACCAGAGAGCGAATAATTAAGGCAAATTTCGCCGGCACCCGGAAAGGATAATCGTACATCAACTCCGAAAACTGGTCTGTAATCGTCTTGAAGTTAAAATCTGACACCTTTTCGCCGACGATATCACCCAGTACAGATTCCAACGCCGGGACGATCGGCATAATATCTGTATCTGGAGTCAAAAAGCCAAGTTTGACAAAATCCTTCGCTAATTGTAAGTAATCTTTGTTGATCAAATGAACGACAGAATCAACCAAAGTTTCTTTAGTTGTTTCTTCCATCTGATCCATCATCCCAAAATCAATGTAAGCCATGCGGCCGTCCGCTAAGGCAAACAGATTTCCCGGATGGGGGTCAGCGTGAAAAAATCCGTGTTCCAGCAACTGCCGCAAACCGCTGCGGACTCCGACTTCAATTAAACTATCGGTATCCAAACCTGCGGCTTTAACACTTTCCATATCTGTCAGCTTGATGCCGTCAATCCATTCAAGAGTCAGAACGCAATTTGAAGTATAGCGCCAGTAAATACTGGGAACTTTTACTGTCGGGTCGTCGGCAAAATTTGTAGCAAATTTCTCGGCGTTGCGGCCTTCATTGATATAATCAATTTCCTCGAACAATTTGATACCGAATTCATCGACGATCAAACAAAGGTCGTGACCGAGATTCAGCGGCAGCAACGGGCCCAACCATCCAGCGGCCCAGCGCATTAAGTAAAGGTCAAGGCTCAATACGGGCAGCAAATTCGGTCGCTGAACCTTGACTGCTACTGCTTCCCCGGTGAGGAGGCGAGCTCGGTAGACTTGACCGAGACTTGCCGCGGCGACAGGTTCGGGGGAGATTTCGCTGTAGGTTTCGCTAATTTTGCGATCGAGTTCCGCTTCAATAATCTCGAAAGCGCGCACCGAGTCAAACGGCGGCAATTGATCCTGAAGTTTGATCAATTCTTCGAGAAAGTCTTTGCGGATCAAATCCGGTCTGGTAGAAAGGGCTTGGCCGACTTTAATGAAAGTGGGGCCCAAGCGAGTAAGTATTTGTCGTAGGTGGGTGGCCCGTTCCGGCTGGTGTGCTGCGACTTCATGCTGCCAACTGTCCCACAGCATCCCCAGAACGAAGCCTGCAAAAGACCAAATAACGGTAATTGCGCGCCAAATTGCTTTCCAAGGACGTTTGCGGTAATACTGAGCGATCGCTTGTGGATCGTAGCGTCTAGCCTGAGTGAATTGATACTGAGGCACTCGTTTATTTTCCTCTTATCTTCTGAAAATTACAGGTTAAATTGAGAATTGGGCATCGGCCATCGGGCATCGGGCATCAGGCATCAGGCATCGGGCATCGGGCATCGGGCATCGGGCATCGGGCATCGGGCATCGGGCATCGGGTATCGGGGATTAGAAGTCGAAAGTTCCAACATTCTTTATTCTTTATTCTTCCTTCTTCCTTCTTCCCTCTTCCTTCTTCCCTCTTCCTGAAATCCGTTACATCCGTCGAGCGAATCCGTTGCCGAACTTCCTTCTTCATCATTGACCGATCGCACTGCAAGTTTTAGGCGAGCGGAAAATGCACCCGTTCGAGGCGGATTGCTAGCCTAAATTTGTTTCTTTTCATTAAATATAGTACATAAAAGTACAAGTGATCGGTCAAAATACTTAACAGCTCTCCCTGACCCAGCCCAACAACGGATACCGTGCTACGTACTTAAGTCGTGGAGAGATAAAAATTTTAGACCCTAGTTCAAGATCCCAGATTTATCTGTGGGGTAAATCTAAAATCTAAAATCTAAAATCTAAAATCGACTGACCGCTGCACATTCTCACACCACTGCAACCCTGCAATTCTTTTCTCCTCCTGCATTTCCCTCGCTGATGCCATCGCGCCAAAGCTACCGGATGCGATCGGCCTTTGCCAAGCAATCTTTCAGCCCATAAATCGTCCGCTCTTGTTGATCCCTCGACAGTTCCGGGAACATCGGCAAAGACAAGACTTCGCGACAAACTTGCTCAGCCTTTGACAACTGACCTGCTTGATAACCCAAAGATTTGTAAACAGGTTGCAGGTGCAAAGGTAACGGATAGTAAACCATCGAACCGATGCCAGCTTCCTGCAACTGAGCCCGCATCCAATCTCGAAAATTGCCAGAGGGATTTTGGGCGTCTTCTGGAGTTGTCAGCCGGATCGTGTATTGATTCCAAACTCCTTTTGCTTCGGGCAATTCTTTGGGGATGGCAACTCCGGGCACGCGGGAGAGAAATTCGCTGTAAAGTGCCGCTTTCTCCTGTCGCTGCGCGTTCCAACTGTCGAGATATCGCAATTTAATGCTGAGAATCACCGCTTGCAGGGCATCTAAACGGCTGTTGTAGCCGATTTCTTCGTAGAAATACCTAGAAGACTGTCCGTGTTCTTTGAGCACTCGCATCGAAGCTGCGAGGGCTGGATCGTTTGTCGTCACCGCGCCACCGTCACCGCAAGCGCCTAAGTTTTTGGTCGGATAAAAACTGAAGCAGCCGACATGGCCAATGCTGCCGACTTTTCGAGACTGCCACTGGGCCCCGACAGACTGGGCGCAATCTTCAATTACGGCTAAATTGTGCCGAGTCGCAATTTCCATCAGCCGAGTCATGTCTACCGGTTGGCCGAAGATGTGGACGGGCATAATTGCCTTGGTTTTGTCGGTAATTGCCGCTTCGAGGAGCTCGACATCCAGATTAAAAGTCTCGCTGTCAATATCGACAAATACTGGAGTGGCGCCGACGGCGCTAATTGTCTCAGCCGAAGCAAAAAAGGTAAAAGGAGTGGTAATCACTTCATCGCCAGGGCCAATTTTGAGAGCTCGCAAGGCCAAAATCAAGGCATCGGTGCCGGAGTTGCAGCCAACGCACTCGGAAACGCCGATGTAGTCGGCGAACTCTCGTTCAAAACTCTTGACGGCCGGGCCGCCTACGTAGCCGCCAGAGGCAAGCACTTTTTGCACCGCAGCGGTTATTTCGTCGCCAAGGAGCGCGTATTGGCGGGTTAAGTCGAGGGGGGGAACATTATTCACTTTTGACACCACAAATTTCAAGCATTATCAAAGCAAATTCTTGCAGCAAAACTGTTTCTCAGAAACCTTTATTCAAATATCTTATATTTGGACAGGCAAACAATCACATTATCGAAAGGGTGGGCCGGTGTTAATTCTGCTAGATTTTACTGATTTGGGTTGGGCTTTGGGGATGGTGGCGATCGCGATCGGGCTTTCGGCGTGGCAGCAATTGGGATTGGAGGGGGCGATCGCGATCGCCGCAGGGCGCACCCTGATCCAGCTAATCTTAGTCGGGTACGTGCTCGAAGTTATATTTGACCCGGAGGGGAAAAATCCTTGGCTGGTTTTAGCAGTTTTAGCAATCATGCTGACAACTGCTAGCATGGTTGCCAGCAACCGCATCAGCAAAAAAATCAAGAACTTACTGCCCTTAGTTTGGGGTTCAATTTTGATAAGTACGGCCTTGACTCTTGCCTATACAAACTTGCTAATTTTGCAACCTGACCCTTGGTACGAACCGCAATACCTGATTCCCTTAGCGGGTATGATTTTGGGCAATGCCATGAACTCCGGGGCGATCGCGGGCGAAAGACTTGTCAGTACAGTTAATAGCAGCCAGTTAGAAATAGAAACCCATTTAAGTTTAGGTTCGACGCCGCAGCAAGCAGTAAAGCAGTACCGCAAAGATGCGATAAAAGCTGGATTAATCCCGCTTTTAAATACAATGACGGTGGTAGGAATCGTAACTTTACCGGGAATGATGACAGGTCAAATGCTGAGCGGTGTCAGTCCTCTCGATGCAGCATCTTACCAGATTTTGATTATGTTTGTGTTAGCGCTGGCAACTGTAATCGCAACTCTGCTGTTGACTGAGGGATTGTCCCGGAAGTTTTTTAATCAAGATGCACAATTGATCAAATGGTAATTGGGAATTGGGCATTGGGCATTGGGAACACCAGATAGAATATAAATTAACCCGAATTATCGTAGGGGCGGGTTCACCAACATCTCCGATAAAAATGATAAATCTCATAAACCCGCCCCGCCCAAATGACTGATAACTGACAACTCATATAATCTGTACATAAATATCTAGTCGGGGCGGGTTTAGGGAATCTAGGACTGACATTAAAGATTGTCGGTGAACCCGCCCCTACAATAATTATGATTGATTTATAGGACAAGATATCGGGATAATTTACCATGATTAAAACTCCAAATCAACCAGTAACTTTTGAAGAATTTGCGGAATGGAAACCCGAAAACCGACGTTACGAACTGCACAAGGGAGGGATTATTGAAATAGCCCAGCCACCGGGAAAACATGAAGAAGTTATCGGTTTCTTAGCCTCGAAATTAACTCTTGAATTTGTCAGGCTAAACCTGCCGTACTTCATCCCCAAACAAGCATTAGTTAAGCCGCCGGAAAACGAATCAGCCTATTCGCCCGATATTCCGATCTTAAATCGCCCCAACTTAGCATCAGAACCTTTATGGCAAAAATTCTCTACTGTGACTCAAGGAGCATCAATTCCGCTGGTTATTGAAGTAGTTAGTACCAACTGGCAAAATGACTACATCAAAAAAGTAGGCGAATACGAACTAATCGGGATTCCTGAATACTGGATTGTGGATTATCTCGGTTTGGGCGGCCGCAGGTTTATCGGGAATCCCAAGCAACCAACGATATCGGTTTATCAGTTGGTTGATGGCGAGTATGAGGTGAGTTTGTTTCGGGGAAATGATAAAATTGAGTCGTCAACTTTTCCAGAGTTGAATTTGACGGCACAACAAGTTTTTCAAGCTGGATTGATTGCGGAGTAACTCAATACCCTTGCCAAAATCTATTTGTTGGGTTAGCCGCGGTTAAATATTTACCTATTGGTGGCTTAATTGAATTGCCGCGGTCAACCAACCCTACAATATGTTCAAATCCCGGCTACTTCGGTTCGTGGCTCCCAATCCGCTTGCCTTCGCCATCGTACACCTGCATCGGGATTTTGGCGTTTTCGGCGATCGCCTCCAAAGCTTTTTGCAACGTTTGAACGTGGTTTTCTACAGCTTGGCGAGTCTTCACAGCATTGTTGTTGTTTGCTTGAATGAAAGTTTGTTGCAGTTTCTGCACGTAACCTGGAGTCATCTGCACCGCAATCAAATCTTTGCTAACAGTATAGTCGCAAATCTTGGGGTTGCCTTTGCAAGTTCTATCTAAATCCGTGCGGGCTTTTTGCAGGTTCCTTTCTTCCTGCAACTTTACTTCTGCTTGCTGCAATGAAGCTGTGTAGGAAGCGATCAGCGGTTGGGCTTTCTGAGAATAGGCAGTTGCCGCCGGCACTTGCTCCGCGTAACTCAAAGCTCTTCGCCAGGATTCTGATGCTTTAAACCAGGCGTTTTTGCCCTCAAAAATTTGAGCTTCCGCTGCTAAAGTCACAGCTTGAGTATAGGCATTTTCCGAAATTCCTTCGACATTTTTGCGCTCGCGAGCTTCGGAAAGTTTGGTTTCGTATTTGGGAACTAACAGTTTAGCTTGTTGGTAAGATGTCGTGTTCGTGGGAATTTCTGATAGGATTACGAGGGCTTCTTCCCAACCTGATTGCACTTGATCCCAAGTCTCGGCTGTCTGAGCTACGGCTTCGCGAGCTTCTGCTATTTGGGCTGTATTTTTGGCGGCGAGCAGCGTTTTTTCCGCTGTTTTCTCTGTGCTTAACTGCCGATTTCCAGTTGCTACATTCTTCCGGTACTCCTGCTTTTTTTTCTGAGCAAACGGATAAACTGGACTGTCTGCGGGGATTTCTCCGAGTTCGGCGATCGCACTTTGCCACAGAGCTTGCGCTTCCTGCCCCTTCTCGGCAGAATAAGGCGGATTTTGGGTTTTCTGGGCTGCTGACTGTGCGAGCCGCGCTGCATCGATCGCAGAGTTTAAATTCTGATTTTGCGAACGATAGCTTTCCAAGGCGCTTTGAGCTTCACCGCGATGAATTGACCAGGAGGGAATCGGTTCCAAAAGGGCGATCGCCTGTTTTAACTGTTTCTGCGCTTCTTGGGGGCTGTTGGCAACTTTTGAGGTTTTCAGCGTCTTCGTCGAATTCTCGCTCAACTGTTTGGCCTTAGCTAAAGCACTACATTCTCCGATGACGCAGGGGCGGCTCAGCATATAATAACCGCCTGCCAAAACTAGCGCGGCGACACTGATGATTCCTACTGCAGCCAGCATCGCAAACGGTGACTGCTTGGGTTTTTGGGCAACTGTTACCGCTTCCATATCCAGCGGATTGAAGGGATTGTCTGCAATATCTGCCGGGATTGCTTGCACGCTGAAGGCGATCGGATCGGAATTGCTGGAACTCTCAGAAAAATTGGGGAAATATTCTTCATCCCACGCATCTTTCTCATCTGTTTCTAACGGTATCTCCTCCTCTACATCCGCCGTCTGTACCACATTTTCTGTTAAGACTATCCCCGTTTCTTCAGCAGGGGGATTCTCGGTTTTTTTGAACAACAGCACTGTTTTTGGTTTTGACAAAACAGGGTTGTGCATGGTAAAAGAATGGAAAGCATAAGGCTGTTTTTGCCCGGTAATTTTTAGGCAAAGTCCAATCTGTTGAATAGATTCTGGTTTTATTTCGAGAATTGCTGCTTCTAGCACCGCAAAAGTCGGTTTGGCTTTGAGAACTAAACTGCGCGGGTGTTCTCCCACAACCGTTAAAGATTCATCTCGAAAATCGCAACTAATATAAAGCGGTAAGTTTTTAAATCCGGCTGCTTGCAAGTGTTGCTGCAATTTTACTTCTAGAAGTTGGGCGTTGCTTTGGATCGTTGCTGCTGTCATATTTTCTCCTCTGTCTTATCTCACAAGTTTCGATTTTAGATTTTGAATTTTAGATTTTAGATTGCAGAACAGTCGGGTTTTTTGATTAGGTTGAACTTGGGCATCGATTCATTCCAAATCTTAACTCGGAAAATTCAAGTTGCCACAAAATCTTAACTCTCAAATCTCAGCTTGCAAAGCCTGTCCATAACTTTCGCTGTAATAAACTTGAGTCACGTCAAAACGCCCGCCATATTGTTTGAAAGGTGCGGCTGCATAACCAAGCGGCAGCAAACAGCAAACATCTACTTCTTCGGGGATTTGAAAGGCTTCTTTCACCTTAGCGCTGACAAAACCTTCCATCGGACAACTGTCTACCCCAAAACTTTTAGCCACAATCATTAAGTGGGCTACTGCAAGCATTGTATGTCTGTTTGTCCAAGCTTCTAGGGAGTCGAAGCAGGGACGGTTCTCGAACAATTGCGGGATTGCTTGTCGCATATAACCTGCTAAATTGTCATTCATTGCGCCTGTGGTTTTGCCCAATTCGATGACGGCTTCGGTGTTTTCGGGGCTGCCGGCGCGCCGATCGCCACAACAGATTAATACTACTGGGGCTTCTACCACTTGGCGCTGATCGAAGGCGCAAGTTTTTAATTTTTCTTTGCTGGCTGCGTTTTGAAGTACGATAAACCGCCAAGGCTGCAAGTTGTAACCAGAGGGCGATCGCACTCCCAATCGCAAAATCTCTGCCAAGATTGCTGGGGGAATCGGATCGGGTTGGAAGCTGCGCGCGGCCCGCCGGCTTTCGATCGCCGTTTTAACATTAATTGAAGGTTGGATTTCAATTGTCATGGATAATTGGTAATTGGTAATTGGTAATTGGTAGTTGGGAATTGGGTATCCGGTATCGGGTACTGGAAGTTGAAAGTTACAAGTTCAGTCCTGGACGAATAACCTAATTATTTAGGGTGCGCCGTGGGCAGCTTACGCCCATTAGGAATTGGGAATTATACCAGTTCCCAAAAGGATGCAACTCTAAAGAATATCCCAACCATTATGCAGTCATTCCCAATTTTTTAATCGAAAATCGAAAATCGAAAATCGAAAATGGTATCATCCCAAGCCCAACTCGCGCTTGAGCAAATTAATCGACTTAGATCCGATGTAATTTTCGGAGCAGATCAGTTGCGGGGGACGAATAATATCTTCTCTAGCCGCATTGATGGCAGCTTTAACTGTAGCAAAACTCGGTTGGTCGCAAAAAATTGTTCTGGCCGATCGCACGATCGAGTTAATCTTGTACTCGTCTGAAACCAAGGCCGTCATCACCAGCAAATCCTCTCCCCGGATGCTGTGGATGATGACTTCGGTCGATCGTAGCATTCCCGGACTCAGGCTAACGAGACCCAAATAACTGTCTTTCGGCAAACCCCCGACTAGCTGGATTTCCTGGCTGTAGTCATAGATGTCTACAGGAATAACTCGCACTGAACGCGGTGCCGAAATCGATTCTGCTTCTCCGATAAAATATCGACTCGTGATCACAGTTCCCGAAGAGATTTGATCCAAAAAAGTACCTAGCTGTTCCATCGGCACTAACTGTATGGGAATACGGAGAGCTTGTTCGAGTTCTTTCGCCATCAGTTCACCCACGCCGATGTCTTCTGTGGGGGCTGTGACGACCACGCGGGCGCTGCACCTGAGCCGCCAGTCAATTTCGGTCAAAAATAATTCCCTCGCTTGGTTGAGCGTACAGCCCTGTTCCAGCAGTTGATCGATACTTCCTTGTACTATTTTGTTAGCCAGGGGATATTCTTCGAGGATCGGAGATTTGAGTTTGTTGCCTACAACTTCGTTGCCTTGAGCGCGGACGTAAATGCCCGATCCTGCTTGGGCTTCTACGAGTCCGGTATTTTCGAGCTGGCGGTATACTTTGCTGATGGTGTTGCGGTGCAAACCCGTCTGCATGGCTAGCTGTCTGGTGCTGGGCAAGCGGTGTCCGGGCGGAAATTGTCGCGAGGCGATCGCAAACCTGATTTGATTGAATAGTTGGGTGGATGCTGGAATATCGCTATCGGTTTGAATATGAAATTGAACCATTATTAAAGGCTCCGACGACTTCAACTTAGTATTTTTATAAGGTCGAGTACCGCGCCTAGGATTGCTGCGATATCTCTGTCTATAGCATAATCTTATTTGGCTGCTCTGCTGCAGCCGTTCTGCCGAGCGGGCGATCGCCCCGAAGAGGCGATCGATCGCAGCCTGCAGAGTTTCCTCAACAATCAGGTACTTTCAACTCTTAGCTTTATTTACTCTAGAATTTTGAGATCGCTTACTGTTTTTCTACCCGTCAGCAAATAAGTTTGCATTTGCCCTTTACCTTTAATCTCGATCTCGCCACGATCTTCAAATTCATATTTATCCTGCAGTAAGTCATAAGTATAGTGGCTGACTTGAATGCGGCCTGTTATGCCGTGAGATTCCATGCGGCTGGCTGTATTTACCGCATTTCCCCACAAATCGTAAATGAATTTTTTAGTGCCGATTACCCCCGCTACCACCGGGCCGCTATTAATCCCGATGCGGAGGTCAAATTTCGCGTCTAGCTTCACATTTAATTTCTCAATTGCTACTAGCATATCCAGCGCCATTTCGGCGATCGCCTCTGCGTGGTCTGGACGTTCAATGGGAATACCTGCTGCTACCATGTAAGCATCCCCGATCGTCTTAATTTTTTCTAAGCCGTGCTTCTCACTCAGTCCGTCAAAACCTGAGAAAATTTCATTCAGCAAGTACACTAATTTAGTGGCAGACATGGTAGTAGAAATTTGGGTGAAATTCACCAGGTCAGCAAAAAGAATTGTTGCTTTTTCAAACTTGTCTGCAATTACCCCCGGTTCGTGCTTCAACCGAGTGACAATCGGTTCTGGCAAAATATTTAGCAGTAAACTTTCTGTTTTTTTCTGTTCTTTCATGAGTGCAGACTCCATCTGCCTGCGCTTAGTTATGTCATGAAAAAACACAGAAATGCCGTCGTGAGAAGGAAAAACTCGGACTTCCAGCCACAGTTTTAAGGGACGATAATATTTTTCAAAAGCCACCCCAATTTGTTTGGCTACAGCTTCATGATACTCTTTATAAAAATCCGAATTCGTGAATTCGGGAAACTCTTCCCAAAAATTTTTACCGTAAAGTTCTTCCGGCGATCGATTCAAAAATTGCGCTGCTTTGTAATTGACGTAAGTAAATCGCCACTGGGGATCGAAAGCAAAAAAAGCATCGCTCATTGCTTCTAAACAATTGACAATTTGCTCGTCAGTAGAGCGGAGTTTTGCTTCTACTTGTTTTTGCCTCACCTGCGCGCGCTCTAATTTAGCCAGATTAATTCGCAACTCCATTTGACTAATAATTTGCCTTCCTAAAGTCCGCAGCGCTTCTAGCTGTTCTGGGGTGAGATTACGAGGAACTGTATCTATCGCGCACAAAGTGCCGATCGGATAACCATCAGGAGTTACTAGCGGGGCTCCAGCATAAAACCGAATATTTGGATCGGAAGTTACTAGCGGATTGCCGACAAAGCGATTGTCATCTAGAGTATTGGGTACAACTAGCAATTCGTTGGGATTTAAAATAGCGTGGGCGCAAAAAGCTAACTCTCTCGGAGTTTCTGGCGCTTCCAGACCGACTTTGGATTTAAACCACTGTCGGTTAGAATCTATTAAGCTAACTAAAGCAATCGGAGTGCCGCAAATATAAGATGCTAAAGCTGTTAGATCGTCAAAAGCTGCTTCGGCTTCTGTGTCGAGAATGTTGTAGCGGTGAAGTGCTTCTAGCCTCTCTTCTTCGTTGCTGGGCAAAGGTGCAGCTTGCATCGGAGGCCGCGAGGTTATAGGTTGGCGAACAATGCGTGGAAGTATTAGTGCTACGATTTTTCTGACTTGCGAAACCAGTTTTTTAACTAATATCGAAAGATTTCTTGGCCAACCTTTATTCATTTTTATCTTTTTTCACACCTGATAAAACTGCGTATGTGCGATATAACTCGGCTCAACTTACGTATTTACCGCAACTAACTCCTCAATCTCTGGAGCTGTTGTGGGCAATTTCCCTGTCAATACTTCTCTACCCTCATCGAGGACAAGTATATCATCTTCTATGCGTATTCCGCGCACATCGGCAAAATTTTCCAACTCCTCCCAGTTCACAAAATCTTCATATTTAGCGCGATTTTCTGGGTGATTTAAGATTGCCGGAACTTGATAAAATCCCGGTTCGATCGATACTAGCATTCCCGGACGCAAAACTCGATTCAACCGCAAAAACCCCAACCCAAACCGACTGCTTCTGGTTCTTCCTTCTTCATAGCCAGCCAAATCGCCTAAATCTTCCATATCGTGAACATCCAAACCGATTAAATGTCCGATACCGTGCACAAAAAATAGCGCATGAGCATCCATGTCTACCAAATCTTCAACATTACCCCGCAAAATACCTAAATCAACTAATCCTTCCGCCATAATCCGAGCAGCTAACAGATGAATGTCTTGATATTCCACCCCCGGACTAATTTTATCAATACAAGCATCGTGCGCTGCCAAAACCACATCATAAATCGCTCTTTGAGTCGGAGAAAACTTGCCAGAAACCGGCCAAGTGCGAGTCACATCAGCCGCCCATCCCGTTGATGTTTCCGCGCCGACATCTGCTAACAGCAAATCTCCTGTTTGTAGGGGATTGTGATAATGTTCGCTGTGCAGCACTTCTCCATGCACAGTCACGATACTGGGATAGGCATAGGTCATGTTTTTGGAGATGATGACACTTTCCATTGCAGCGCGCACCCCCGCTTCAATTTGAGCATTTCGGGTTGCCACCATTCCCGCTTTGTGAGCTTCTACGGTGACAGCGGCAGCTTGACGCAATTCGGCCAAACTGGCTGCATCGTGGCTCAGGCGCAGAGATATAATTGCCTTGGTTAATTCTAGGTCAATTCCGGTTGGCGATTTGGGCGGTGCGAGAGGGCGATCGAGAATTTCACGCTGTTGCAACTGAGTCCAAGAATCCTGAATTGCGATCGTTGCTGCATTTGTAGATCGCGATTTCAATTCGGCCATTGGGAAAGCAGCATCAGCCCCAATTAGTGCGGCAATTTCTGCTCTTTTCGGCATTTCTCCGTGCCAAAGAGTGCTGCTAGCAGGTGCGTCATCTAAGAACAATTCTAATTTGCCCGATTCTAAGCGAATGGCAGCATTTTCTAAGGGCAAACCAGCAAAATATAGAAATTGACTGCTGGCACGAAAGGGATAAGTAAGTGCCGGATAATTGCGAGGAATGCTGCGCCCCGACCATAAAATTACCGGAAAATTAATTAAACTGGCCAGTTTTTGCCGCCGTTGGTGTAGAATATTAGTTAACAAATCATCACCTTGTGTAATTGTCATGGGTAAAAACCTATAATTTTGAGTTGGGTTTACAGTCAGCCACAAGTTTTTGCATTCTCAGCATTAAAGCCCTAAAATTCTGACGGTCAATTTGGCAGCCATTTTTGAGAAAATTCTCATCTGTCACTTATTTTTTGCTAGCATTTATAGGCTGTCTTTTTTATAGTCTTTGTCGTCATCGCCCGGATGATGTGGTTAAGCAGTAAGCCTGAGCCACAGGCAGGAAAACCGGCTGAAAGTGCTACTTTGTAGGAAATTAGCATAATTATCACAACACCCGCAATGAGTCAAATTCCTTGGTCTGGTTTTTGTTGATAGGGTGACGTGAGCGATATCCTCTATTGACTGTTTTATAATTTAGACTTTAAAGTATAAGTAAAATTCACTGAAAAAACATGAAAATTTCTCATAAAGCTCCTCAAACTTCTGTGCAAGTACGCGACTGGCCGATCGCACATTTACCGGGATTGAGCAAGGAAAACCAATCTCAACTGGAAGAGTGCAGCATCACCACAACCGGACAACTAATTCGCCTGACGAAAACGCAAGCGGCGAAAGTGTTGCTAGCCAATCAATTACAGATTAACATTCAATATGTTAATAAATGGGTAGCGATGGCAAATTTGGCTGGAATTCCAAGTGTAGGGTGTCAGTATTGCGGGCTGTTACTGCACGCCGGCGTTGCTTCTCCGGCTCAATTGGCTCAAATGCCCGTGGAGAGATTGCACCAACAAGTTTTAAGGCTGCACGTAGCGACAATGCAGCGCAATGACTTGACTCCTTCAGTCGATCGCGTGCAAAAATGGGTTCAACAAGCTAGATTAGTCAGTAGTCATTAGTCATTAGTCATTAGTTAGTAGTCATTATTATGTCAATTCAAGTTTACGGAATCCCCAACTGCGGAACCTGCAAAAAAGCTTTCCAGTGGCTCAAAGATAGCGATGTTAATTACGAGTTCATTAACACAAAAGAACAGCCGCCGACTCGCGAAACAATCCAAAGCTGGGTAGCTGCTTTAGGTTTTGAACCCATGCGAAATACTTCCGGTCAATCTTACCGCGCTTTGGGCGATGACAAGAAAAATTGGACTAGCGAACAGTGGGTAGATGCTTTTGCTAAGGATGCGATGCTGCTGAAACGTCCTCTTTTCGTTAAAGATGGAACGGCTGTTTTAGTAGGTTTCAAAGAAGACGTAATTCGAGAAAAATTGGAGCTTTCAAGGGGCTAAGTTCAGCCAGTTGTTCGCCGCAAAAACTTAAGTTCGCCCACATCATCCGAGAAACCCCAACGCTCGTAAAACGGCATCATGTTCGGCAAACAATTAAGATAAAAATGCTCGACAGCTTGCAATTTGGGATGAGTTAAAACTGCATCCATCAACTTCGCACCCAGTCCCATCTTTCTGTGTGTCGGCTTGATGATGACATCAAAAATCATGGCTCTGTAGACAAAATCGGTAATGACGCGGGTAATGCCAATTAGTCGATCGGTCTCATCGACAAAACCAATGGTAACATCAGTTGCCTCCAGCATTTTCACAACATCCTCCCGCGTCCGCTTGTCGCTCCAAAACTCGTTTTTGTACAAATCCATCAAGTCGGAAACCTGGCTTTCGGTCAAAGTTTCGACAATTCGGTAGTTATCCATATCTTCCCTCATAAAAATTAGAAGACTAAAGTCCTCACCACCCACCAAGTTATTATTGTTTTACTGTTACCAAGCTAGACATTGCTTCACCCCATAGCATGAAGTTTACTGCTGCACTTCCGTTTCCGGGCTTTCAAATACCACTTTTGCATAAATCTCGCTCATCGACATTTGCACTCCCAAGGAAGCAAAAGAAACTGTTGCTGTCTCTCCCTCATATTCCCGAAATAACCATTCATTTGGTTCGGTTTTAATATATTGTGCGACTAAAAACTCAGATTGATTGACTAACACATATTCACAGAATTCAGGGATAGATCGATAAAACCGAAACTTATCCTCTCGATCGAAATCCTTGGTAGACTTAGAAAGCACTTCCACGATGAGCATCGGATTGAGGATCTCATCACTGCGTCCCTCGGTAAAAACTGGCTCCCCTTCAATCACCATCACATCCGGGTAAGTTCCCCGTCGATACCGAGGAATCCACAACCGCAAATCGTTGTGAAAAAGCTCATAGGGCTGCCCCTCAAGCAAATTTCCCAAGACTCTACTCAAATTTCGGATAATCCGGCTGTGATTAATACTACCACCACTCATTTGTACAATTTCTCCATCGCGGTATTCATTTCTAAACTCAGCAGTTTCCTCTAACTCCCGGTACTCATCTGGAGTATAAAACTTTGCCTTACTTTGTACTAACATTGTTGCCTCTGTACTAACTTTTATCTGCGTTAATCTGCCTACATCTGCGGTTAAAAATCATAATTAACAGTATATCACAACAAAAAAGAAACGCCCAACTGCAAAGAGTCAGGCGTTTTCCACTATTTCAAAAACAGGAAAAATTAATCCCGGCTAGACACCAAATTAGAGTCAATTTTCGCACCCACAACAGGTTGCACCTGACTCAAAGCCGACTGCAACATGGGAGTTTTGGTAACAGCATCATTGGCCAAATTAAACAAAGGATTCGACAAAATTCCCGCCAATGTTGTCGCCACCAAAGTGAGTACAACGCTGACTTGCAAAGGCCGCATTCCCTGAAGGTTCCAGCGAACTTCGGGATAATTTTTCACCGCGTCTGACATTTCTTGAGGTTCTTTTACTACCATCATCTTGACCACGCGGATGTAGTAGTAAATCGAAACTACGCTGGTAATTAATCCCAGAATAACTAAGCCGTAAAGTCCTGCTTGCCAGCCGGCCCAGAACAGATAGATTTTGCCGAAAAATCCAGCCAGGGGCGGAATTCCACCGAGAGAAAGCAGGCAAATACTTAAGGCTAAAGTTAACAGCGGGTCTTTTTGGTACAAACCGGAGTATTCGCTAATTTGGTCGGTTCCAGTCCGCAGCGAGAACAGGATGATGCAGGCGAAAGCGCCCAAGTTCATAAACAGGTAAACCAACAGATAAAATATCATGCTGGAGTAACCGGCTTCTGTTCCTGCAATCAAACCCAGCATCACAAAACCGGCTTGGGCGATCGACGAATAAGCCAAAAGCCGCTTCATGCTAGTCTGGGCGAGGGCAACCACATTTCCTAACACCATGCTGAGAATGGCTAAGGCCGTGAACACGAAGTGCCACTGTTCGATAAGTGCGGGGAAAGCAGTTGTTAACAAGCGGATTGCTAGGGCAAAACCGGCTGCTTTGGAACCGACAGAAAGAAAGGCAACAACGGGTGTAGGAGAACCTTCGTAAACGTCTGGAGTCCATTGGTGGAAGGGAACCGCAGAGATTTTGAAGGCGATGCCGGCGATCGCAAAAACTAAAGCAATCACCAAACCGAGAGATTGACCTTCGTTCACAGTAGAAAGGTTAGCAGCGATCGCACTTAACTGAGTTTCGCCCCCCGACAATCCGTACAGCAGCGAAATCCCGTAGAGAAACACCGCCGAAGAAGAAGCCCCAATTAACAAATATTTCAAAGCAGCTTCATTGGAACGCGGGTCGCGTTTTGTGTAACCCGTCAGCAAATAAGACGAGATACTCAGAGTTTCCAACGAAATAAAAATCATCACCAATTCATCAGCGCCGCTGAGGAACATTCCCCCCAAAGTAGCGGTGAGTAAAATGCCGATGAATTCCGCTAAAGCAGTACCAGTTTGCAGTACATAGCGGACGGATATCAAAATAGTGACAGCCGCAGTCAAAGCGATAATTCCGCGAAACACTAAACTCAAGGCATCGCTGTTAAAACCGCCTAGAAACGAGATGGTATCAACGTTATCCCACTGCAAACACAAGGCAGCGACGGCGGCTAGCAAACCCGCAACGGCAACGTAGGGAGTCCAACCAGATGAACTGCGGCCTACGATTAAATCGCCGACGAGAACCACCAAGAGGGTGATGATGACAATTCCCTCTGGCAAGATAGTTCCAGCATTTAGCTGGGCAGCAAGAGTAGCAAAATCCATATTTTCAGGCAGGTTGGGTAGTACAAGCCGCAAAGGCTGTAATGGGCTGTGAACTTGTAAAAATTCTTTACCAAACACAGATTGTAGCGGATTACAGCTTCGCGATCCCAATTGGGCGGGTGTTTGTTGCCGGAGAGTTGATACTCGGTAGCGGTTTTGCATACATGGGCGGGCATTGTAGAGATTGCTGAGTGATGTCACCTGCGACTAGAGTCGCGATCGACCATAACTGCCACAATGTAGAAAGTTAAACCAATAATTCGCCATGACTGAAAGCATCGAGGATACCCGCCACGTGATTCATCCGTCCAGAAATAAAAAACCTGTATCCGATAAAGGATCCCCCGAATTTATCTCGCACAAGTCAATGCTTCAATTCTAAAATCGAAAATCGAAAATCGAAAATCGATTGACTGACTCGCTAAGTGCCTACAAACCGCAGATTATCAATGACTTCAACAACCGCCCCGACTAGGAAAATGAATTTCACAAACAAGCTGCAACTCGGTTAGTAGAATTGGTCAAAGTGCGATCGGGCAAGCTTGTTCTAGATATCGCCGCCGGAACAAGTTTAGTGGCTATTGCGGAAGATGCACTTAGGTCGATCGGGATCAAGAAAATATGAGTCGGCTTTTTTACACCAAGAATCCTCTAGCTAGTATGTCTAAATTACTCAATTACATCTGTATATTTATTACCTGCTGGCTGCTGTTTGCTTGTCAGTCTTCGGCACCTCTAAAAGTAAAACCTCCTGCCCTAAAAGTATCTTGTGTTCCTTTTGTTGGCTATACACCTCTGATCATTGCTCAAGAGAAAGGATTCTTCAAAGCGCAAGGGGTAGACGTGGAACTCAGCTATATAAAGCACTCACAATTGCTTTTCGCGGATTTCAGTGCAGGGAAGTATGATGCGATCGCATTGACCTTGGGCGATTTTGTGATTTTGAGTGCCACATATCCTGATATGCAAGCTGTGATGGTTGTGGATGAATCGACAGGGGCAGATGTGGTAGTCGCGCAATCGGATATTAAAACAATCCCTAACTTGAAAGGAAAAAAGCTTGGTGCAACTCTAGGCGACTTTAGCGAGGTTTTCGTTACTGAGATGTTGAAAACCTCTAAGCTGACAAGCGATGATGTTAGACTGGTTAAAGTCGAGACTTTTGAAGTTCCCAATCGCTTACAAAACAATGCTATCCAAGCAGGACACACTTGGGAACCCTATCTTTCTGAAGCATTAAAATTAGGGGCGCATATCCTGTTTACAAGCAAACAAACCCCAGGCTTAATTTTGGATTTAATCGCGTTTCGGGGTGAGGTGATACGCGATCGCCCCGAAGATATTCGCGCCTTTGTGCGAGGCTGGCTTCAAGGCTTGTCATATTGGGAAGCAAATATTACCGAAGGAAAGGAGATCGTCAGCAAAGCATTGAATATGCCCATCAATACCATTTCTTTCGACGGAATAGACTTTACTGACTTTGCAGACAATCAAAATTTATTTCAATCAAACAGTCATAATTATATCTACAAAACTGCCAAAAAATATACGGACTTTTTTATTCGCGCTGGCAATGTGACGCGCCTTCCCAATCTAGAAACCTTGTTCAATTCTTCTTTCTTAACCCCCCCCTCCTAGTCTCAAACCATGAAGCGATTGTTTTTCAACAGCATTCGTACAAAGTTAATCGTGTCGTTTCTCGTCGTTGCTCTGATTCCGTTGCTGTTGCTAGCATTTGTCAACAAGCAGACAACTGAAAAGGCATTGACCGACAACGCACGACAAGCGCTATCTGCGGCGGCTAACGAAACCGCTTACAGAATAGATGGGTTTATCGATGGGAATCTCAATGCCGTGCGCGTAGAAGCGATTTTACCAGGTTTGGCTGCCTATCTGGGCATACCTCCAGAACGGCGAAATGGTAGTCCCCAAGAGATGTTAGCGACTGAAACCTTAACCAGGCTCAGTCGCAAAGATACGCTTAATATTATCTCCTATGCCTTGCTCAACTTAAAGGGACGGAATGTACTCGATACGAATACACTGGATGTGGGACGAGATGAATCCGGTCAAGATTACTTCCAAGAACCGCTCAAAACTCAACTATCTTTTGTTTCTAGCATTAGGCAATCGCCGACAATTCCCAACCTCGTTACGCTCTTCTTTAGCAGTCCTGTTCGCGATGCGAAGGGAAATATATTGGGTGTATTGCGGGTGACATACAATGCCACATCTGTCCAGCAGTTGGTGAGTCGGAAAACTGAACGTGCAGGTGCGAAATCGTTAGCCGTTCTTTTAGATGAGAACTATATCCATCTGGCACATAGCACTACACCGGAACTCCTTTTCAAATCAATTGTACCTTTGTCACCCAATGTTGTAGTGAAACTGCAACGCGAAGGGCGTTTGCCTAAAAATATAACGGAAGAACTTGCAATCAATTTGCCCGACATCAAGCAGGCTTTAGACACTAAACAGCCTTATCTAATCACACGATTGACAGCTACGGGTAATAATGAGTTAAGCCTCTTAGCGATCGCCCGCCTGCAATATCAACCTTGGTCAGTTCTTTTCGCACAACCCATTGCCGTTGCCCTAGCACCTGTAGAAAAACAAATACAGGATGCACTTCTTTTATTAGCAATCATCGCCACAATTGTAACTATCATCGCTTTGGCGATCGCACAACTATTAACCAAGCCTCTGATTTACCTCACCCAAGCGGTTGCCCAGTTTACGGCGGGTCACTTAGATATGCGTGTGAAGATGGGATCGCGAGACGAAATTGGTCTGCTAGCACGATCCTTCAACAGCATGGCGAGGCAAATTCAAGAATCATTTGAAACCCTCGAAGACAAAGTTAAAGAACGAACATCAGAACTCGCTAATGCTAATCAGGAAATCATGACCCTCAACGAAAAACTCAAAGTAGACAACCTCCGTTTAGGTGCAGAAGTGAATGTGGCGCGTCAGATCCAGCAAATGATTTTGCCTAACCCTCATGAACTGGAAATTGAGGGACTAGATATCGCCGGATACATGGAACCCGCCGATGAAGTAGGAGGGGACTACTACGACGTGCTACAGATCGATGGTGTTGTCACACTGGCGATCGGTGATGTCACCGGACATGGCCTGGAAAGCGGCATTCTAATGCTGATGGCGCAAACCTCAGTTCGCACCCTGCAAGAGATTCGTGGACTAGATCCAGTTCGATTCCTGGATGTACTCAACCGTACCCTCTACAAAAACGTGCAGCGCATGAATTCTGAGAAAAGTCTGACGCTGGCGATTTTGAACTACTCCGAAGGACGGATCAGCATCAGCGGTCAGCATGAAGAAACGCTAGTGGTGCGAAAAAATGGAGATGTTGAGCGCATCGACACGATGGAGTTAGGCTTCCCGATCGCTTTAGATGATGATATCGCAGACTTCATCAGTCACGTCCTGATTGAGCTAGAACCTGGAGATGGCGTGGTGCTTTATACTGATGGGATTCCAGAAGCCTATAACATCCGCAAAAAGCAGTATGGACTAAAGCAATTGTGTCAAGTAATTAGTCAAAATTGGCACAAGTCTGCAGCAGGAGTTAAGGATGCGGTGATTGTAGATGTGCGGCAACATATTGGTAAGCAGAAAGTGTTTGATGATATTACGTTGCTAGTCTTTAAGCGGCAGGCTGAGGTTACTGAAAATGGAAATTTAGTTAATAATAATATTATATAGCACGTCTATTTGAGTCGTGAATGTAGAACAACCTGAAACGCTTGTGATGATTGAATCAATTGTTTACAAATCAAATGGTTTTGCTATACCCAATAAAATCCTAAAATGAAGAACCTAGTTTGAGGAATAATTTATGAAAGTAAACTACTAAGAAAGAATGGATTTAATAGCATACGAGTTAAAAATAATTTAGTCAGAGCAGGGAACTCTACCTAATAAATAAAAAATTCAGGCACTTTATTGGTTAAAGACTGGAGCGATTAAAAGCCTTACAGATGTAGCTGAACGTTTAGGTGTACATAGAATTACTGTACATAGATGCTTAAAACAATATAGTGCTCGCGGTCTGTCAGATCGGCGATCCCAAATAATAAAAAGTTAGGCACACTATGTATTAGCCTTAATCTATCTTACGTTTTTTAGGTAGCTACTTAGAAGATGGTTTGGGAACTGCAACGGTGGTAACACGGACATTCGGATCGAGGGCGTCACCTTGAGAGTAAATATAATCAAATGCCGATCGATCTTTAAGCATATGTGCCCGCAAAAATAGCGCGCTCCAACGGGCGATCGTTTCAATACCCACGGCTCGCTCTAAGGTAGCAGTATTGCGATCGGGCATCGCACCAGCGGGGTTATTAACATCGGTAATGCCGAAGTGATTTGCACCCATAACAGTAATCAAAGCTTTGGGTGGTGTTTGAATTTGGTCAAAAGTGCTTTGAGCTCGATCGGGCAGGGCGACACCATCGATAGATCCTTGAATCAACGCCACTGCAATGCCATCATTAGCGATGGGTACAAATTCATTAGCAATAGGATTCCGCAAGTTAGCTCCAAAAAATGCAGCAGCTAATAGTTCTTTCGGGCGCGTAAATGGCTCTTGACACAAATACAATTCTGGGAGACATTTGTTAGCAATCACCGATAACCCCACTGCACCACCAAAAGAATGACCCAATAAACCAAGGCGCTGCGTATCGATAACAGACGCGATCGGAGATGTGGGCTTTGTATTTTCGATCGCCATTTGAGACAAAACCGCCCCAATTTGGGAAGTTTCCGACGCCAAATTAGGCGGTGAAGTGGGATTGAAGGGCGAAGGCCGCAAATGGTTCGGAACAACCACCACAAAGCCGTACCGTGCCACATGGCTAGCGTAATCTGAATAAAATGATTTATCTACAAGCGCACCTTGCAATAAAAGCACAATGGGAAAAGAGTAATTACCAGAATTAAGATCGGATGGTTTAGGATAATAAATATCAACTAAATCGTTATTACCCGATATAGTCGTACTGTAAAAGCTAGTCTCTTTAAATGGCGGTCTATCATCGATTATTGTCGCAAAAACTTTGCCACCAATGACAACAAACGCAGCAATTACACAAATAATTGCTAGAGTTTTTACTGAAAAAAAATCATGGTTTAAATTCATCATTATTTTGGGTTTGAGAGTGCGTGCATCAGCTACTAAAAAAAAGCAAGTTGGCGACTTGCCATTAAGGGAAATTTGTGTAAAAATTGCCAATCAAATGATATCATGTCCCCTCGATCGCAATTTGTGTAGGGGCGGGTTCACCCACAATACCTGCCAATAATTGACAATCTCAAAAACCCGCCCCGACCGGGATAGTATGGTTAATCGATCGAACATGATATGACTCCTAAATAAACACGATTCCCGATCTTACACCATTTTTGAATACTTGAAGTTTAGTGTGGCTTATAGCCCGACCAAATCCTCTTTATAAAAACCTTTTCTAGAGTGGTAAATCGGAATTTCGATTGCCAATGTCGCCCCTTGATCCGGTATCGAAAAACAACTCAGTTGTCCCCCGTGGTCGTCCACTACAATAGTATAGCTAATCGATAACCCCAAACCCTTCCCTGTTCCCACTGTCTTCGTTGTAAAAAATGGCTCAAATATGCGTTGTTGAATCTCTTCGGTTATGCCGAGGCCATTATCAGTAATATAAATACCCACTTGAAAGTCGGAGAGTAACTTCGTGCAAATAGTAATAGTAGGGATCGAGCTGCTATCATCTACATCATTTGCCCAACGTTTTGGGGATTGCAACGCTTCAATCGCATTAGTCAGAACATTCATAAAAACCTGATTCATTTGCCCCGCGTAGCATTCTATCTTTGGCAGATTATCATACTCTTTTACCACTTTAATTATCGTTTGCTGTGCTTCATCTTTCAGCCGATGCTGCAAAATCATCAGCGTACTCTCAATTCCTTCATGGATATCCACCGCTTTTAACTCAGCTTCATCGAGTCGGGAAAAATTCCGCAGCGATTGCACTATTTCTCCAATTCGATCAGCTCCTATGCTCATAGAAGCAATTAGCTTCGGCAAGTCATTCCTGAGAAAAGCGAAATCGATTGCCTCCAGTTGTTCCTGGATAGCTGCTGTGGGATTGGGGAAATCTTCTGTGTAAAGTTGCACCAGCCTCAGCAAATCTTCAGTGTACTCCCTTACGGGCGAGAGGTTCCCTTTAATGAAACTAATCGGATTGTTAATTTCGTGAGCTACCCCCGCTACGACATTCCCTAAACTTGACATTTTCTCGCTTTGGATGAGCTGAGCTTGTGCATTTTGTAACTGTTGTAGAGCCAGCTCTAGTTGTTGGGATTTATTCCGCTCTTTAGCCTCAGACTCCTGCAATCGCGCATTTTGCTCGTGCATTTTTTTTTGCAAACGCTGAATAGTTAGTTGATTTTCGACACGAGCTAAAACTTCTTCTAAATGAAATGGCTTGGTGATGTAGTCTACTCCTCCTACAGCAAATGCTTTGACTTTATCCAACACTCGATCTAGGGCGCTCAAGAAAATAACTGGAATACCCGAAGTTCTGGCATCCGCTTTTAAATGTTGGCAAACTTCGTAGCCGTTCATCTGGGGCATAGAGATGTCGAGCAAAATCAAATCTGGTGGGGTAGAACGCGCTGCTTTTAATGCCATTTCCCCGTTTATTACGCCCCTAACTTTATATCCTTTGTCCCTCAGCATAGTCGATAAAAGACGCAGGTTGTCGGGGGTATCGTCAACCACTAAAAGATTGGCAACATGAGATGCTAATGGCTGGCTGTTCATGGGATAATTTGTTCGGTTAAGTCAGTAATTTTATCAAATCGAAAGTTGTTAGCCCAATCAGCGATGGTCTCCGGGAAAGACTTATTATATTCGGGGATTGTGGCGACTAAACTTAAAATCAGGTCGGCATCAGCATCGATAGCTGCTTGATGTAACTGTATCACCCACTCAGCAGGCATTTTCGCCAAAGTTGTCCTTAAATTTTCAGTTTTTTCCTCTGCTTTTACACTCAGGTCTTGACCCTCAAGCTGAGATAATGTAAAGTTCGGTAAATCTTCATAAATATACTGTACCCCTAAATGTTCAGCCATTTTGGCAAAAATCACTTCTTCTTGAAAAGGCTTGCTCACAAAATCGTCACAGCCTGATGATAAAACAATGGCTCGCTCTTCCTCAAAAGCGCTAGCGGTCAACGCAACAATTGGGGTAGCCTCATCTTGAATCTTGGCTTTAATTTGTCTGGTAGCCTCATACCCGTCTATCACAGGCATTTGCATATCCATCCAAATTAGGTGAGGTTTCCAAGTTTCCCAGATTCTAATAGCTTCTTGACCATTTACTGCTTCGCGCACCTCCAAGCCAAGCGGTTCGAGAAGATGAACCAATAGCAAACGGCTTTCCCATTTATCATCAACCACCAAGATGCGATATGAGGGTTGGTTGGGTTGTAAACCAATTACCCGCCTTCTTGATTGTCGAGGTTGAACTTCAGCCATCTCTGGGGAACTAATTTGGATATCAAAACTAAAAATTGTTCCTCGATGCAAGGTACTGCTGACGGTAATGTCTCCTCCCATCAGTTGTACGAATTGTCGGCTGATTGGTAAACCCAAGCCTGTTCCTTCTTGAGATTTCCGACCTGCGTCAGTTTGCACAAAAGCCTTAAATAAAGAATCTAGCTCAGTAGGAGCAATGCCGTAACCAGTGTCTTCCACTTCAAACGTAATAGTCCGTGGTTCGTTGTCTGTTGGGGACTTTTGTTTCGCACTAATTGCTGCTACCCTAAGCGTCACACTTCCCTTGCTCGTAAACTTTATCGCATTTCCTAGCAGATTAATCAATACTTGACGCAATTTACTTTCGTCAGTTTTTACATACTGAGGAATGTTAGAATCGATGTGCCAACTGAGCTGTAAATCTTTAGAATCCGCTTTAATTTTGAGCATTTCTTCGAGAGAATGGAGCAAATGATACAGGTCAAAGCTAGTAGGATTTAAGGTAATCCGACCTGCCTCTATTTTAGACATTTCCAGCACGTCATTAATCAGCGTCAGCAAATGCTCGCCAGAACGACTAATGATGCCTATCTGTCCCTGCTGTATCTGAGAAAGGGATGAGTCGCGCGCCAGCACTTGGGTAAAGCCGAGAATTGCATTGAGGGGAGTTCGCAATTCGTGACTCATTTTTGATAAAAATTCGCTTTTAGCCTTGTTAGCCGCATCTGCAACTTCTTTGGATTTTTGTAAGGCTGCCTCTGCTTTTTTACTTTCCGTAATATCGCTAGCTGTGCCAGTTATTCCGAGAATTTTTCCCTCGGAATCCCGCAATACAAGTGAATTAAACCGGAGATTGATAGGTCTACTATCTTTAGCTAATTGTATAGTTTCATACTGAAATACAGACTCTCCATTCAGCATACGTTGGAATATCTTTTTATCTTTTGGAAGTTGTTCAGGTAGCTGAAAATCACTAAATTTTCGCCCTATCATTTCTTTAGGCAAGTAGCCAAATATATGTTTTACAGCAGCGTTGACGAAGGTATAACGCCCTTCGATATCAAGTGACCAAATCATATCCTGCGATGTTTCAACTAAGTCACGGTATTTAGCCTCGCTTTCTTTGAGCGCTTCTTCTACCCTTTGACGCTCGGTAATGTCGTTAGTGACTAACAGAATACACGCTTCTCCACCCAGCTCAATAATATCTGCTGATACCAGCATCTTCCTCACCTCGCCTGATGAAGTACGACAATCGAATTCCTGATTGCGAACCACTCCTGATTCTTGCAAGAGCTGTCTGTATCTGTCACATTCTTCTAAATTACCCCAAAAATTCAAATCAATTGCTGTAAAACCAATTACCTGTTCGCGAGAGTAGCTAAAAGTGCTGAGGAAACTGTCGTTCACTTCGATGTAGCGTCCATCTGCAAATCGGGCGATCGCGATCGGGTTAGGACTGGAACGAAAGGCTTTAGAAAACTTTTCCTCAGACTTGCCCAAGGCTCTTTCTGTCTGCATCCTAACAGCGATTTCCTGTTGCAATTCTTGCGTTCTTTCTATAACCTTACGTTCCAGCGTTCGCGAGTATTCCCCTAATCGATCGTAAAGCTGAGCATTCTCAATGGAAATAGCAATTTGGGCAGATAAAAGTTTTAACAACTCAAGCCGATCCGTAGTAAAAGCCCCTTCAGTCAGATTATTTTCCAAATAAAGAAGGCCAGTCAACTTACCTTGGTGCAGCAGAGGAGTGCAAAGAATAGACTTCGGTTGAGTAGCTGCAATATAAGGATCGCGAGTAAATTGTCCCTCTTGAGCCGCATTATTTAACACCACATTTTCCTGAGTGCGAATCACATAATTGGCGATCGCACAAGCAAGCAAAGGAGAACCCCCAGAAGCTGCTATCGGATTGAGAGGAAGCGATTGCAACACACTAACTTCATCCTCCTGCACCGAACCTTCCGCCTCAAGGGTCCAGTTTCCCGCTTTTTCTAAAATCAAAAAACCTTTTTGCGCCCCCGCATTCTCGATCGCAATTTTCATCAATCTTTCCAGCAACCTACTCAAAACAATTTCACCCGAAATCGCGAAAGAAGCTTTCATCACCGTAGTTAAATCTAGCGTCTCACCCAAATTGCTGCTAGTAGTCGCCGTCGTTGTGCGGTTTTTTGTTTGAGTAGTTGTCTTCCCTGAACTTCTGGCAATTAACTGAGGAAACTTCTCCTCCAAACTCTCAACTTTACGTTTAGCACCCCAATATTGATAGCCATAGTGAGCCTTAGTCAAATAGATTTGGGCAAATTCTTCTTTCTCCTTCCCCAACCAGAACTTAGCAGCCAATTCCGCCGCCAGCGCTTCATTCTGAATAAAATCATGCTCTCTAGCCTCAGCAATCGCGCGATCGTACAAATCCATCGCCGACAAATCAAAACCTGAAATTCTCGCCATTTCTGCCGCCACCAGCGAGAACTTATGTGCAAAACTTTCCGAGCAATTATCCGCCCAAACTTTAATTTGCTTCTGATTAGCTTCTAATTGCAGCCAGTAATCTTGTCGCTCCAATTCAGAAACCTCTGAATACAGAGCCGTTAAAATCAGACAACGGTAAAAATAATGGTGAGCACTAGAAATATGACCCATCAA
>NZ_JAUBUY010000107.1:0-3645 GCF_036705565.1 Microcoleus sp. AT8-B5 | reverse complement strand
CGCCTATCGTTAAGGTTTGTAAAGGGGTTTGACGACAGTTAAACTGATGAGTGTGATTAGGAAAGCTGATGAGAGGAGAGACAGGGCCGTAGCTTGCGGGGCCCGACGCAATCGCCAGAAGTTTTGTTAAGAAAGTTGAGGGTTTTGCTTTCTGTGGGTCAGCTCGTGATACCTTTCTAAAACCTGAAAGCGGGAAAGTCCGGTGCAATTCCGGCGCTGTGCCGCAACTGTAAAAGTCAGAATGCCGATTTCGGGGGCGCTTTGTGGGCGTTTACTTTTGGATTCCCTGCGTAGCACGGGGAGGAGATTATTTGTTAGCTTTGACTGATTTGCCGACTTGTCCGGGTTTATTTTACGGTTCCCAAGCCCGAGACGGAGTTTTATCGAGAATGCGGATTCCGGGGGGAATTTTAAACGCGCAGCAGTGTGGGACGATCGCCGATTTGGCAGATCAATACAGTACCGGCTGTTTGCAAGTGACGAATCGGGGAAATTTGCAAATCCGAGAAGTGCACTCGGAAATTCCCCCGGAAGTCTGGAACCGCTTGCAGGAATTGGGGATAGCGTCTCGCCGCGTTGAAGTTGACCCGATTCGCAATATTATGGCAAGCCCGACAGCAGGGATCGATCGCCAGCAGTTACTGGATACTCGCCCGCTAGTGAAAGCTTGGGATGATTACCTGCAAACGCATCCCGAATTGTCGGAACTTTCGCCTAAGTTCAGTATTGGCTTCGACGGCGGGGAATCGGTTTCGATCCAGGCTTTACGCAACGATATTTTATTAGCTGCTGAAGCGCTTTCAACCCAATCAGAAATCGTTTTTCGGCTGCATTTAAACGGCGATACAGGAATTTTCATCCAAGAATCGCAATGTATTTCAGTATTAGCCGCCCTCGCTAGCACCTATCTTGAATACACCAAAAATCGACCTCGAATTGATGGCAAAAAACCGCGTTTGCGTCACCTGCTGACAGATTGGGGCGCTGAAAGTTATCTAGAAAGGGTACAGCAGAATTTACCATTTTTATGGCAATTCACATCTTGCACCTTTCCCAAAAACAGGCAAGATGCCTGTTCCACAAAGAGTGAATTTCCTTGTGGGGTGGGCATCTTACCCGCCCGTTCGATCGCCTTTCCCAAAAACAGGCAAGATGCCTGTTCCACAAAGAGTGAATTTCCTTGTGGGGTGGGCATCTTGCCCGCCCGTTCGATCGACTCATCTGCAAGGGCGATCGAACAATCCCGACATCTCGGCATTCATCCTCAGCGACAGTCCGGTTTTTCCTACATGGGAATTGCGCTGCCTCTCGGTAGGCTAGAATCAAAGCAACTGCGGAATTTGGCAAATTTAGCCCAAAATCTAGCCAGCGGTACCCTGAGACTTACGCCGTGGCAAAATCTGTTGATTTCTGATATCCCCAACTCCCAGCTTTTTGAGGTAAAACAGCAAATCGCCGATTTGGGATTGCACTCGTCAGCGACTCGCCTAGATTCGTGCTTGGTGGCTTGTGCCGGCAGCAGCGGCTGTGCGTCGGCGGCGACAGATACTCAAAGTCACGCCCTATCAATGGTGAGGGATTTAGCGCAAAAATTGACGATCGACCTGCCGATTAACATTCATTTCAGCGGTTGCCAAAAGTCCTGCGCCCAGCACCAGCCAATTGATATCACGCTGGTGGGAATTCAGATTGAGCGAGGACACGAGACGATCGAAGGTTACGACATTTATGCGGGTAGAAAAGATTTGCCCTTCGGACAACCAATTTTTCCGGCGGTGAGTGCGGTCGAGATGCCCGGTGCGATCGAGCGAATGTTGCGGGTGTATCAGCGGTTTCGAGAGCCTTTGGAGTCATTTGGTGAGTTTATTGATCGGCAGGCGATCGACCAATTGCAGGAGTTGTTGAGCACCTAAAATCGGAATTGAAAGTGAAAAAATATCCCATGAAAACTGACAATTTTTAATTATTTCTCTTTCTATATTTCTGGATATTTCTTCTTTCGCGTCCTTTCCATGTTGGCGGTTCATTCAAAAAATCTATTTCACAAATCCCACAAACTTCCCATAGCAGTTTTAAACAATGATTGACTACATTCGAGACGGAACAGAAATCTACACCAAATCCTTCGCCACAATTCGAGCCGAAGCAGATTTGTCAAGCTTGCCGCCCGATTTAGAATCGGTAGCCGTGCGACTAATTCACAGTTGCGGCATGACGGATATTGTTGCAGATTTAGCAGCTTCGCCCGGTGCAGCCACCTGCGGACGCCAAGCCCTCGCCGCAGGTGCGCCGATTCTGTGCGATGCCCGGATGGTGGCCGAAGGTATCACTCGCAAACGCCTTCCCGCTGACAATCCGGTGATTTGCACCCTCTGGCATTCCGAAATCCCGGAGTTGGCGCGACAAATAGGAAATACTCGATCGGCTGCGGCGCTTGATTTATGGCTGGATAACTTGGAGGGTGCGGTTGTGGCAATTGGCAATGCCCCGACTGCTTTGTTCCGACTACTGGAAATGTTGGATGCCGGAGCACCCAAACCGGCTTTAATTCTGGGTTTCCCGGTAGGATTTGTGGGGGCTGCCGAATCCAAAGCCGAACTCGCTGCCAACAGTCGGGGAGTGCCATTTATTACGTTGCACGGGCGGCGTGGTGGCAGTGCAATGGCAACGGCAGCCGTGAATGCGTTAGCGAAAAAGGATGAATTATGACTAAGGCTACTGGTAAATTGTACGGTTTGGGTATTGGCCCTGGCGATCCAGAATTGATCACATTGAAAGCTTATCGGATTTTGCAATCGGTGCCGGTGATTGCCTATCCGGCGATGGAAAATGGTAAGGTGCTGGCGCGGGCGATCGTTGCTGATTATCTGCGCCCGGAGCAAATTGAGATTCCGATGCCGTTGCCTTTTAGTCCGACGCGATCGTCTCAACCTTATTATGATATTGCTGCCGAGAAAATTGCCGCCCATCTGAGCGAGGGACAGGATGTGGCGGTGCTGTGTGAGGGCGAACCTTTTCTCTACGGCTCGTTTATGTATCTATTCAACCGTTTGTCGGCGAGATTTACCACTGAAGTTGTGCCGGGAATTTCTTCGACAATGGCGAGTGCGGCTGCGTTGGGAGTGCCGCTGACTTATCGTAACGATGTGTTAAGTATTATGCCTGCGACGCTGGATGCTGAGGTTTTGCGCGATCGACTGGCGGTTGTTGATGCTGCTGTAATTATTAAACTGGGGCGGCATTTTGCGAAAGTCCGGGACGTACTGATTGAGTTGGGACAGTTCGATCGAGCATTGTATATAGAACGCGCAACTATGCCGAATCAGCGAATTCGGGCGATCGCAGATGTCGAGCCCGCTGAAGTTCCCTATTGGGCTCTCATTATGATACCTAGCCAGCAGAAGTCTGTATCTTAATATTTCCATGCCTGAAGGCGACGCGCTTCCAGGCTTTACCTAGTTTTTGTCCATTCTTTCCCATTTATCCACCATTCCTGCTATTTATAAGTCAATCTTATACATATCATCAGTTAATCTGTTGTTAAAAAACTTTACAAACCTGAGAATATGCTTTATGTTTATTTACATGGCGGAACACAAAGCCGTCACGAACATTGAAAACCAAATAAAGCAATCATAAACAAAT
>NZ_JAUBUY010000025.1:0-100905 GCF_036705565.1 Microcoleus sp. AT8-B5 | reverse complement strand
AACCAAAATTGGGACGTATTCTCCGCTTATAAAGCCAGTTTAGGCTTTGTTTGGGCTTAAAATTTGTTTAAGTCCCGCTAATTGATGCTTTGCGAGATAGTGATTATAGGGTAAAACAAGCGGCAAATGAAGCCTGGGATAAACTGGCTGCAAAATTTCCTGAGCTTGACGAACAAATTCCCTTTTAATGCTAACTATACATAAACTCAAAGACATTCATTAAGTTGTTTCAGATCCCCTTGCGGCTGCACTTGCTTGTGCAAACTAATTTTGTCGCCCACTTCATACCCCGAATTAAAACCCGCCGCGCTACTGACTTGAGAATCTGTTCTCGTTCTAATTTTAACCCCTCGGCCCTCTAGATAATCCGCGATCGCCAGTTGATTTTTCTCAAACATCGATCGCACTACAATCGCTGGAGTCGCCGCCGCATCCCCGGAACCCGGAATCCCTGAGTTTTCCATCTCCTGTTTTTGTTCCAACAATCTTTGTCTCAACCTCGTCGCGCATCCAACCCGAAAAGCATTCAGATACGCCAACCCTCTGCCATTTCCTTTGCGGTATTTAGCCCTTTTTTCAATCGCAGAGCTCAAATACTCGTACAGATGTTTGCAAACAATCAGGTTGGTAGAAGTTCCCACCAAAAACATACTGCCATTATAAGTGTTTCGCATGGCAGTGCAACCGTTAGCGTCGGCAATTCCCGAAAGCAGCATCATTTTCCAAGTGACAAATTTGGATGTTGTTTCAACTGAGTCTTCGTCAATCTCTTCTTGGTGATTTGGCCCTAAATCGGCGAGACTGAGATTGTACTGTGCCAGTAACAGGGAAGCTTTTTCGGCTGCCGCAGTGGATTCGTTTTCATTTGATGAGGTGGCGAGGGCTAACAGCTTTTTGATTCTTTCGACAATACTTGTGTCTGCCATTTTTCTATCGGTTTTAGGGTGAGAGTATGCGGTGGCAAGGATTTGGGTGAATTCCTATTTTAGTATAGCTGGGAATGTGGGAGGTTTTTTGAGGAGGATTTTTTTGAACCGCAGAGGGCGCAGAGGGCGCAGAGAGAGAGAAAGAAAGAAAGATGTTTGCAACTGATGCGCGGATTGGTTACTCTTCGAGGACTTCCAGGACTGATTTGGGCAACAATTTATCTTTAAACCAGACTACTTTTGCTGGCACTTCATTTACATTCACTCCGGCTTTTTCTAAATTCAGCCGTTCGGAAATAGCTAAAATTAAGTTATCGCATTCAGACTTCTGTACTTGTGCAAATTTCTTTTGCAAATACTCCGGCCGCCAATAGCCAACTATTTCTAATAAAAATACTCGCCCGTCGGGATGCACTAACCGAAAGTCGGGAATCATCACACTACCTGGAATCGGAATTAAATCTACTTCTCGCTCTAGTTGCCACTCGGTTTTTGTGGAATTCCATCTTTCAGCAAATGCTGCTTCTAACATACTATCATAAGGCTTGCCAGGGGGATAGTGGCTGACTAAACCGCAGTCGGAATTTAGGGTAAATTTACCTGTTTTCAAAACGCCACTAAAAGGATCTTTTGTGTGCAGTGTGGAGTGCATACTCCATTTGGTGACGTGCAGCAGTGCGGGCAGCATTTTCGCCAGGGCTAAGCCGTAGCGGGTGCTGGGTTTGAATAAGCTTGTAGGGCCGTCTATTGTCAGTGTAAAACCGTGGTCGGCATCGCCTTCGATGTAAGTCATTAATTGAAATAGTTTCAGATAGCGAAATAAGAGTTTGTATTCTCCTGGATCGTTGCGGTGGGCGGTTAATTGGACTTGACTTGCTCGGTAAAATATGCCTTGAACTTGAGAAAGATTGTATTTGTGAAGCAAGTTTTCGGGTGTTGGTGCATTAAACTCAGTGAGGATTTTGTTTTCGTTTAAATCGGCGTATAAACCTGTAGTGATTTCGTGAGGAAAAACTTCTCTGTTTAACTCTTGGCTGAGTTCACTTGCTACTTTTTCCAGGGTTAATTGGGTGGATTGAGGGCTGGGAGTCGATCGCGCGGACAAGGCAAAAACCCGCTGTCTCAACTCTGAGGGTTCTAGGGGACTGATGACTTCCAAGGTGCAGAAACCGCCTTTCAGCAGGTGCGCTAATCCCCGTTTCAGCCGATAATCGGGGCTGTCGCCTTCTAATTCTAGCAAGCGTCCGTCGAGTTCGCCTTGGGTTTTGCCGATCGACTCTTGGAAGCAGTCGATCATTTCCGTTGCGGCTTCTAAGTTTTTAGCATCTATCTTGAGGCGGAGAGGGATGATTGATTCTCCGTTTTGGCGGTGACTTAATAAATCAGTTGGTAACATACGCAGTAAAAACTTTTACTCAATTCTTTGTTCAACAATCACCATAACTCCCCTAAGTTTTCCCTCTTCTGTCAAGCTTTGGGTAGTCCGAATTCGCCGATCGGAACTGACAAGATGGATGGTTTCAACAGCCCTCATAAAGCCAGTTGCTTTGTCCCATACTTGAAAAATTATCAAATCATCTCCAACTTCTGTCGCTAGTGTATTGTAGTTGGAAAAAACTGAGTCCAGACCTTCAATTTGCACTTGTCCTTCGCCGACAACATAACCCACAAACTTTTGGGTTTCACTCTGACCATTGGCATAAGTTTGAAGGTTAGTTTGCCTCCACTCGTTATCAACTATTTTCTGGGTAACAACTGCTGTAAAACGCCTGGTTTCTTTGCAGTCGGCATCGAGTATTGTCCAGTCTCCCTCCCAAACTCCTGTATGTTTGGGGAAAATTTTAAAGTTAGTTAGTTGTGCAGTTTCGCTCATTTTTATGTAAGGTGACTTAGTTAATAGTGAGATTATACACTAATTGGGCAATTTTCAATTTTCCGGGGAATCATCATTGTATTTTCCCCATTTTGCGGGTGATTCGGCTGCTTTTTTAGTCACATCCCCGTTAACTCCTTAAATCGATTTGAGATTTGATATTTGATATTTGATATTTGAGATTTGAGATTTTAAATAGACCTAGGAGTGCTTTAATTATATAACCATCCTTTCGCTAAGACTTCCCATCCCACAACTAAGTTATTTAAGCTTGCTACCAGGGAATTTCATCATTGTCTTCTCCCCATTTTGCTGGTGATTCTGCTGCTTTTTTAGTCGCCTCCCGGTTGACTCCGTAAATGGGTGTCGGTTTGACAATTTCTAATTTCTGATATTCTGGCTTGGGCGGTTCTACTTGTGTTTGTGGTTTCGGTTTATGAGGCTGCATTCCTCCTCGGCGGCGTTGAGAAGTTCTTTCTTCGCTGGTGTCTTCGGTGACGACTTCGTAGAGAATTGCTAACTTATTTACATCGCTGCTTTTGCGGAGAACTCGACCCAATCGCTGAATGTATTCGCGTTCGCTGCCGGTGCCTGACAATATGATAGCAATTCGGGCGTCGGGAACGTCCACTCCTTCGTTGAGAACGTGGGAGGCGACGAGGGTTTTGTATTCGCCGCTGCGAAAGCGATCGAGGATTTCGTGGCGTTCTTTGACTGGGGTTTGGTGGGTAATTGTGGGGATGAGAAATTCTTGGGAAATTCGGTAAACTGTGGCGTTGTCTCCGGTGAAAATTAGGGTGCGCTGGGGAGAGTGTTCTGCTAGTATGTTGGCTAAAATTCGCAGTTTGCCTTCGGTACAAAGGGCGATTTCTTTGGCTTGGCGGTGGGCTAGCATGGCGCGCCTTCCCAGGGGCGATCGCGCGCTTGCCATGATAAACTGTTTCCAACCTTCGAGGCTGGATATTTTGATGTTAGACTGTTTTAAGAAGTCGTTGCGAATGTTGATTAATTCGGCGTAGCGAGATCCCTCTTCTTTTGACAGTTTTACCATGATTTGAACTATTTTATGGTCGGCTAAAGCATCGCCTGCCAAATCTTCGGGTCTTTTGCTAAATACTGTCGGGCCGATCAGGAAATGCAAATCGCTGTGGCGGCCGTCGGTGCGATCGGGTGTGGCTGTCAGTCCGAGTCGAAAAGGCGCGATCGCATATTCGGAAATTACTCGATAAAAGTCTGTTGGCAAATGGTGGCATTCGTCAAAAACCAGCAAACCGTATTTATTGCCCAAGGTTTCTGCATGAATACTTGCACTGTCGTAGGTTGCGACTAAAATTGGCGTTTTGTCCCGCGAACCTCCGCCCAACAATCCGATTTCGATGTCGGGAAAAGCTGCCTTTAAATTAGCATACCACTGGTGCATTAAATCGAGAGTTGGTACTACAATTAATGTACTGCGACCAGTGACTTGCATGGCTAATTGTGCCAGATAAGTTTTGCCGGAAGCGGTGGGAAGGACGACTACTCCTTGGCTTCCTGCTTCTTGCCAAGCTACGAGGGCCTGTTCTTGATGTGGGTAAGGCTGCATTTCCACGCTGGGTACGAGTTCGAGTAGTTCGTATGCCCTAGCTTCGTCCGTGAAGTGAATGCACTCGGCTTGGAGGCATTCTACCAGCGGGCGGTAGTGAATTGCTCGAATGCGGTATTTTTCCACGCGATCGTCCCAAGTGGCAAAGTCCACCCAGTCTCTGCCTTTGGGCGGCGGGTGTAGCAAGAGAGTTCCGCGATCGAATGTTAAGGTAGGTGTGCGTGGCATTTGTTTAGATAGGGGGGCGAGTTATGCCTGTTAAATTATAAGTGACAGATCAAATATATTGACTCTTCTTGAAATTATCTGCGTTACTCTGTGTTAATCAGCCCTACATCTGCGGTCGATCTATCAATCAAAAAATTATGTAATTCAAGTCTAAATTGAGGAAATTGCGATCGATCTGGCGGAAAATCCAACACAAATTATCCTACCCCAGCCGGATTGCCAAATCTAAAATCTACAAGAGTATTGGCCCGCTGGGAATGGTTTTTAAGTTAGATTCGATCTATGTATGCCTGAGATTAGAGGTTATAGATGGAAATAGGCGTCCCCAAGGAAATCAAGGATTTAGAGTTTCGAGTCGGGCTCAGCCCCACAAGTGTCCGGGCTTGTTCGGACAAAGGCCACACAGTTTTTGTGGAAACAAATGCTGGTGCTGGGGCCGGTTTCGCAGACGAGGACTACGTTCAAGCAGGGGCTAAGATTGTCTTAAAGGCTTCCGATGTCTGGAAGCGCGAACTAATTGTTAAAGTTAAAGAACCGCTGCCTGCTGAGTATCCGCTGATACAAAAAGAGCAGTTGCTGTTTACATATTTGCACTTGGCGGCCGATCGCACATTAACCCAGCATTTAATTAGCAGCGGAGTCCAGGCCATCGCCTACGAAACCGTCGAACTCCCGGACAGAAAGTTGCCGCTGCTGACGCCGATGAGCATTATTGCAGGGCGTTTGGCCGTGCAGTTCGGTGCTCGATTTCTGGAACGACAGCAAGGCGGCAGGGGCATACTTTTGGGTGGCGTACCGGGGGTAAGACCGGGTAAAGTTGTGATTTTGGGCGGCGGCATTGTCGGCACAGAAGCAGCCAGAATTGCTGTAGGAATGGGCGCCAGAGTACAGATATTAGACGTAAATGTCGATCGCCTAGCCTACTTGGAAACTCTGTTCGGTTCCAGAGTAGAATACCTCTACAGCAGTCCTTTGCAAATTGAAGCAGTTGTTCCCGATACTGATTTGTTAATCGGTGCGGTTTTGGTTCCGGGGAAAAAAGCTCCGGTGCTAGTTTCTCGCGAATTTGTTGCGAAGATGCACCCCGGTTCTGTGATTGTTGACGTAGCCGTTGACCAAGGCGGCTGCGTGGAAACTTTGCGGGTAACTTCTCACACAAATCCTACTTATGTTGAGGAAGGAGTTGTGCATTACGGCGTGCCGAATATGCCCGGTGCCGTGCCTTGGACTGCGACTCAAGCTTTGAATAACAGCACTTTGCCTTATGTTTTGCAGTTGGCAAATAACGGGATTAAAGCTTTGGAAATGAATCCGAGTTTGGCGAAGGGATTGAACGTGCAGAATCACCGATTGGTGCATCCGGCCGTGCGCGAGGTTTTCGCAGATTTGGCTGATTAGATTCCCATTTTTTTTAAGTAAGCTATCCCGCATCTAAATTGTATTTTGGTGCGGGTAGGAGCAACAGTCTCGATCCCCCTCGCATCCCCTTAAGAAGGGAGACTTTGAGTGAGGAGAGTTGAATGGCTTGCTCGATGCGATCGAGGTCATCAGATAAAATATTAGGCAGCATAATTCAGTCGTTGCGCTAGTTGCTGATGCAGCCCTCGATTGAGAAAAAGGAGTAAAGGGCGATCGACCTTTTTATGCCAAAAAGAGCGATCGACCTTCTCCCTAATTCACAAGATAATCACTCAGAGTTTTTAGTAAGCGTTGATGTCGCTTGCGATGAAATAGCTCCAATAGAACCGATAATTTGATTGCGAGGCAATACAGCAAGGAAACCTAACCGAATTAACGATTGAGACCGTAAACCACTGGGAGCAAAGTCTGGGTCTGAAGGGGAAATAATATCGACAAAATCTGGAACCTGTTGATGTAGTTGGGTGCTAACACCACAAACTAAAAAATCTCCATAAGGAGGTAGTTCCCTCAGAAGGATGACTGGACGATTCTTAATTTTCCCGTCAGCTTGAGGAATTGGGGTGAGAACAACATCAGCTTCCTGCATAGTCAGGATTTGGTGTTTTAATTGCATTGAGCGGGTAATCGTCGTTCTGATTGTAGGCTTTGTTTAGTTGATGCCTTGACAACCACAACCCGGCTTCGCGTTCTGCTAATTGTTCCGGGAGGACTGTGATAATGAGTTTTATGTTTGGTTCAAGCTTATAGGGTTCATCTAGCTGAATAGATTGCCCATCAAAATGTGCTGATAAAGAAATAAGCTTCATGGCTTGGATATCTTGAAGGCGAGTGCTTTTACTAAGTTTATCATATTTTGACGCTCTAGGGACACAGGCTTTGACCCGTTTCTCTACCATAAATTTGCTCCATTCCTTAGAAAAACGATCGCCCCTCCTCGAAGCAAAAAGCGAGATTCCTCGATCGAGAAAAGCGATCGAGCTTTCCATGACAAAAGAGCGATCGCTAACCCACTGGACGCGAATAGTTGTATAATAGACAAACTAGGCAAGCGCAAAAAGTGAAAACCTATGTCACAGGCAATCCTCAAACAAATTGTTAATCAGCTTGAAATGCTGGAAGTTTTAGAGTTACAGGAACTCGAGCGCGTAATCTGGAAATATCTGGCTGACAAACAGCAAGCTACTCAACAATATCTACTTCAAAAATCTGCTAATAAAAAACAATTATTTCGAGAATGGGATGACATTTCTGATGAAGAAGCTGCGATACTAAAAGCTGAGTTTGCCGCCGAGGATTTAGCTTTTGCAGAAGTCGCCTTAAGTGATTATCTGCCTCGACTTCAGCAACAGGATAAAATCTGATGCTAGGAGATATTTATTTGGCAGATTTGAATCCTTCTAGAGGGTCAGAACAAGCAGGAATTAGACCAGTCATTATTGTACAGCGAGATACATTAGACCGCTTTACTACAACAGTAGTCGTAATTCCGGTAACAAGTAATCTGCGACGATGCTCAAATACCAGGGACAATTATTTTACCGACTGGTGAAGGTGGTTTAACACAAGATTCGGTCGTGCTTTGCTATCAAATAGTAGCGGTAGATAGAGAGCGATTAATCAAAAAATTGGGCACTCTTTTAGCCGATTATGTATCAAGATTACAGGTAGCATTGCAGTATACATTGCAAATGGATGAATTTGAGAATGTAGAAGAATAGAATGAGTTGAAGCGCGATCGCACTCACAGCCCCAAAGAGCGATCGCCCCTGTCCATCCACAAGACCGAGATCCCTTTCCATATCCCCAAAAAGCGATTTCCTATGGGATAGCTTCGCACGCGGACTGCACGATCGTTTATAATTACAATGATTGACGAGTTATGAGGAGCGTGCAAGTATGGCAAAATTCCTCAACGAACTTGCGGAAATTATCTGGAATTTGAAACGCCAGTTGCTAGATATTGTTGACGCAGCAACAGCAGCAGAATTGACTCTATTTGAACTTTTTGGAGAAACGAGTGATACGATACCATTTCTGGATGAACTGAAAAGTGTGGCTGAACGTGCTACACCCTGGTTTAATCGGCTGTCTAATTTTCAGTTACGCATAGCTGAGTCTCAACCCACAATTTCGGTTGATATGCTAAACTTAGTAAACCAATCTATTGAACGCATCCAAATCGAAATTCCGGCAATGGAACGGAGTATTCAAGAAGTGAAAACGGAGTGGAATTTGCCATGACTAGCCAACCGCGTATTCCCAATCCTGAAACAGCCAAGAGATTATTGGCTAATTTGCGCCGCAGTCGTTTAGCAATGGAAGCAGCGACTCTGGAATTAGAAGACATTACAATGCAGTTGGAAAATGACAGCAGACAAAGGCGTTTGGTGCGGTTGAGGCAGGCAATTAACGATGCTGAGGCTGCTAATTTTTCAGTCAATGTCTGAAATTATTTCTTAAATCTCGCCCCAAAACCTATAATTTAAATATTGACGAAAACAGCAAGATCGATCGCACTTTTTGACTCATAACAAAAGAGCGATCGACCTTTCCCTATCCCCAAAAGATCGCCCTAGTTGTCAAGTAGACATGGTTTGAGATAAACTAATTCTGAAACTATTCCCTAAATATCGCCCCATCACCTATAATTTCTATTAACATCTTGTCCCCCCCTTCTTAAGGGGGGTTAGGCAGGGTGGATTAATTGTCAAAAGAGTAAACCAGTGGGGTTAGGCTATTTGCTGACGAGCACGCGCCAGATTTAATTGGTTTGTCTTGATGAGATAAACCGAAAAGTAATTCGCTAACATATTCAAGTTGATTGGCCATAAATCTCAAAGCTTCAGGAAGTGTATTTGTACCGAGCATCCAAGCTAGAGATAGTAAAAATTGTCTGACCATTGCCCAGTTGGCAGGTGCATTGCCACCTCGATGGATGCAGTTATCCTCATTTAACGTCACATCTTTAACCCAATGCAGCCGATTCTCTATTAACCAATGTCCTCGAATTGCCGACGCAAATTGGCTTGCCGACCAATCCTTACTACTTAAATAATAATGCGTTTCAGGGAAATCAACTAACCGACGACGACTTTTTTTGCCTGACCACCTACTGCCAGTTCTTTTGATAGCAATTATATGTTTGACACCCGCCCACGCTGGTAATAACTGAGTAGATACGGGATAAATTGTCGTAGAGCGAGTTGTGGTGCGGCCATGCAAGCGTTCTGAGGTTTGAGCTGAATCGATCGCGCCCACAGATGCGACTAATTTTTGAGCCACTTTAAACAAACTAGATTGATTTTTTTTGATGGTAATTATGTAGTCATTACCTCCATCAATAATTAACTGAACAGTTTTTTTTTGCATGTGCAGTGCATCGGCAGTAATTACTACTTGAGAACCCGCAAGTTGTTGCACGAGTTCTTCAACAACTTCGATTTCACTTCGCTGCTGATTCTCCATAACTTTATGTCGGACTACCCAGCCGTGATCGTGACTGTATGCAGAAACTAGACTCACAAAATTTTGGTAAGAACTATTACCGCCAACACTTGTGCTTTTGATACTTTTACCATCAATTGCCATCAATTCTCCTGGTGCTATCGATAATGTTTCCCCTGCCCATATATTAAAAAGGACGGCAATTACCTCAAAATCTAATGAGAGAATGATGTTTCTAAAAGTTGAGTCGCATGGAAAACGAATATCTGGTGGGAGGTGAAAGAGTTTTATCAGAGTAGAGCGATGATTTTTCGTAAATTCAGCTAAGGGCTTATATCCCCAATATCCCGTACAACTGCCCAATAAAATTATCATGAGTATCAGCCATAAGGGATGCCTAATCCCCCTCGGATGTCGGTGGTCAGGTACTGATTTAATTGCTTCAATTAAATTCATTGTTGATGCACGGCTTAGGATAGTCGAGCGCGAGCGGACGATCATCCGATCGCGCTCGACTATTATAATTTACTTGGGGACAATTAATCCACCCTGCTTATTAAGGGGGGCTAGGGGGGATCAGAATCTCCGCCTAAAAACGAGTAACTCCTATTCAATTAAATCGAAACTTTGTCAGCCAAAGTGACAATCTACCATGCAACTAAAATCAGCCGTACAGTGGATACCTCATCCCGACGGTTATTGGATACTTCGCAATCCCGAAGACATTACCTGTATTCAAGTTGACGACTTTGACAAACAGGTAATTTTGCAACTAAGTCAACAACCACTAACTAATATTCTCGCTGAATACGACCTGGATTTAGAAGACGTGCAAAATCTCTTAAGAGACTTAGCACAAGCAGGAATGCTAGAAGGAACCAAGCCACCGAAAGCCAAATTTAACCTGCTATCCTTCACAATTCCCCTAGTCAATCCCGATGTTTGGCTATCGCGGCACATCGACAAATTCCGCTGGATTTGGACATGGGAATTTGGCTTTTTTCTGTGCGCTTTCATCGCTTCCTCTGTAGCTGTGTGGTTGGCTTCCTCTGCCGAAGTCGCAGCCTCACATCAGCAGTTGTGGATAGCGGGAAAAAATGAGAATATTTTCAAATTTGTATTGCTGACAATGCTGGTAATAGCTTTGCACGAACTCGGTCACGCTTTCACGCTAAAACACTACGGCGGTATTGTTAAAGAAATTGGATTATTGTTTATGTGTTTCATCCCTGGATGTTACACAGATACAACCGACCAATACAGTTTAGTCCGGCGGAAACAGCGGGTTTTAGTAGTAGCCGCCGGAGTATTAATCCAAGTAACAATTTGGGCATGGGCTGTTTGGATGTGGCTGTTATCTCAGTCCAATCCGGTTTGGCATCAAATTAGTTATTTGTTGATGGTAGCCGCCTTGCTGACAGTTGCAATTAATTTAAATCCGTTGAATAGATTCGACGGTTATTATTGGTTAGTAGCAGCAACTGGCATTAACAATCTGCGACAAAGGTCGTTTGATTTTTATGTAGACTTGTTGCGGAGGGAGGAGATTGAGGAAACAGCAGAAACGCAATGGGTTTTGGCGGCTTACGCGCCTTTGAGTATACTTTATACTGTTTGGGTTTTGAGTTATCTAGCGTCATTGCTGGGTAATTTGGTTTTGCGGGTTTGGAGTTTTTAACCGCAGATTTATCACAGGCGGGACGCCCGTGCCACGAAATGCAAATTGATTATTTTAGGGGTTTACTGCAATGAATGTTTATCAAAAGTTGGGAATTGTTGGCGGAAGTTTAAGTTTGGCAGTTGTTAGTCAATGTTTTTCTGTACAAGCTGCTACTCTTACTCAAACTTATACTGTGGATCTGGGTTCCCAGCCATTAAATAGTAGCACTAATGTGGTTTTGCCTAAATTTAATTCGCTGTTAGGAACGCTATTAAGGGCTTATGTTACAGTTAAATCTACTGTTAATAACACTGTTAGCATTACTCCTTTGACTGGAGATTTTATGGGGACGGCGGCGAGTAATGCAAATATTGCTGTGAATATTCCGCTGTTAAAAGTTGACCCTAATTTGACTTTGAGTGTGTTAGCAAGTCCACCGGAAACGAGGATTGCTAATGGCGCTACAGGAAGTGTTAGCGGTTCGGCTTCGGGTACGGTGTCAAAGAGTTATGATTCCCAGCAGTCTCTGAGTGCGTTAAGTGGATGCGATGGAGATACTTTTATCGCAGGTTTGGTGACAACGGGTTTTACTCAAATTCAGGGGAATCCTGTTAGGGGAAGTTTCGATGGTAAGGTTGCGACTAACACTACAGTTAGTGCAATTTATGAGTATGAACCTGTGCCGGAACCGATGACTGCTGTTGGTACGTTGCTGGCTGCTGGAATGGGTTTGTGGTGGAAGAAAAAGGCGGCAAAAAAGGTGTAATATTAATTTGGAGATCCCCCTAGCCCCCTTAATTAACCAGGGTGGATAGGGGGAATCTCAAAGTTCTCCCTATTACTCGCAGCCCACAAAAAAAATAAATTCCCCAAAACACTTGACAGATTCGCGGAGGTATGGCAGAGTAGTAATTCGTGACCGATGCGGAACTGGCGGAATTGGTAGACGCGCATGATTCAGGTTCATGTGGTGCAAGCCTTCCGGGTTCAAGTCCCGGGTTCCGCATTCCAAAGGCAGAAGGAAGTTTGGGGTTAACCCGATACAGGCAATAACCCCATTCGCTCTGCTGAATTAAACAATGCTGACAAGTATTCAAAACCCCCTAGTTAAAGAAATCCGCAAGCTCCACAGCTCGAAGGGACGCAGGGAACAACAATTATTTTTACTCGAAGGGACGCACTTGCTCGAAGAAGCTTGCGCTGCTAAATACCCGCTAGCAACTGTTTGCTGCACTCCCGAATGGCTGGAGGAACACGGGGAACTTTGGGAGGAAGTTGGTAATTTAGCCGATCGCACCGAATTAGTAAGTGCAAAGGTGTTAGAGTCGATCGCCACTACAGTCCAACCCGACGGCATTGTCGCCACCGCACCCCGCACCGCAACAGAGCCCGCAAAATTGTCAACTTTAGGAATAGCCCTAGAAACAATCCAAGATCCCGGCAACTTGGGGGCGATCGTCCGCACGGCTGCGGCTGCTAATGCCGACGGTTTGCTGCTGAGCGCTGAGTGCGCCGATTTAGACCATCCCAAAGTGCTGCGCGCCTCCGCAGGAGCTTGGTTTAAGCTGCCAATGGCAGTCACTCCAGATTTAACCGCCGAAGTCTCCGGGTATAAAAATCGAGGAATGCAAATTTTAGCAACCGTCGCCGGGGCAAGTTTAAGTTATTGGGAAGTAGATTTGCGAGTGCCGACTCTGATAGTTTTGGGCAACGAAGGCTCTGGTTTGTCGGAAGAATTGAGGAGTTTGGCCGATCGACAAATCCAAATTCCCCTGAGTCGCGGCGTAGAATCTTTAAATGTGTCGATCGCCGCAGCCCTCATCTTGTACGAAGCTCAACGGCAAAGAAGTCAGTCGATTTTAGATTTTAGATTTTAGATTTTAGATTGAAGCATTGAGCCCACGGATAAATTCGGGGGCCAGTTTATCCGATACAGGTTTTTTATTTCTGGACGGATGAATCCGGGGGCTTGTCTCCTGGATGTTTTCGGTCATTAGTTATTAGTCATGACTCATTAGTCATTATCTGTTGGGGCGGGTTCATCAATACCTGTAACTTCATATTCAGGGCCGCCACGGGGGGCTGCCCCTACAAGATAATGAAACAGCCCTGCCCCTCTACCAATCTCCCCCTCTGAGATGTGGCGGCTTTTGTTTATATTGATGCACACTGTAAAGCCAGGAAAGCGGGTACTCTCGTATCAACAGTTCAGGCTGGCATGAAATAAATATGAAGAAGTGTAGCCAAGTGCTCTCACAAATGTTAAGATTCTTAACATAACGTAGTATTGTGCTCGCCCCAACCAAAACCTAACCTGAGACGGTGCTGACTGGGAGTAGTAGCTAGCTACCATAAAATTAAGCCTCTTTAAATGGAAGGAAAGCGCAAGTCCCCGCCCGCTTTCCTTCCCAGCTAAAGCTAGGGGTTTGCGACTACCGCAAACCTTTAGAGGCACAGATCCTCAGCGGGAAAAGCTCATGAAAACTCTTAAGTCCTCAGATACAGATTCTGTTCGCGCTTACTTGCGGGAAATCGGCCGCGTTCCCTTGTTGACCCACGAGCAAGAAATACTCTACGGGAAACAGGTACAGCGCTCAACCGCACTGCATCAGGAGAAAAATATTTTAGCCGAAGAGTTAGGCCGCGACCCGACGGCGGCTGAATGGGCACAGGCAGTTGGGCTGTCTGAGGCACAGTTGCAGCGGACGATCGAACACGGGGAAAGGGCAAAGCGCCAAATGGTGGAAGCCAATCTCCGCCTGGTAGTGTCTGTTGCCAAGAAATATATCAAGCGCAACGTAGATTTACTGGATCTTATTCAGGAAGGCACGATCGGGATGCAGCGGGGAGTAGAAAAATTTGACCCGACTAAGGGCTACAGATTTTCTACTTATGCTTATTGGTGGATTCGTCAGGCAATTACTCGGGCGATCGCCGAAAAAGGCCGCACCATCCGCTTACCGATCCACATCACCGAAAAGCTCAACAAAATTAAAAAAGCTCAGCGCCAACTTGCTCAACAGCTTGGTCGCGCGGCCACGGCTGCTGAATTGGCATCCGAGTTAGAATTGACTCCCAAACAGATTCGCGAATATCTCGATCGGGCGCGCCTGCCACTTTCCCTGGACTTGCGCGTGGGAGACAATCAAGATACAGAGTTGGGCGATTTATTGGAAGATACGGGTACTACCCCGGAAGATTTTGCCCTGCAATCTTCCCTGCGGACTGACTTAGACCAGCTAATGGCGGAACTGACTCAGCAACAGCGAGAAGTGCTCGCCTTGCGGTTCGGTTTAGAAGACGGGCAAACCCTAACTTTGGCAAAAATAGGCGATCGTCTCAACATCAGTCGGGAACGAGTGCGGCAAATAGAACGGGAAGCTTTGACCAAACTCCGCAAGCGCAAGCAAGATATCAACGATTATCTAGCCAGCTAGGTAGATTGGGGATTGGCGATCGGGGTCTCCCCCTTGCAATCCCCAATCTAAAATCGTAAAAACCGCCGCTTTTAATTCGGTTGTGCCCACTTGGTTGCTATGATTGTCCTGCTACATTAGTAATTACTTAGTAATAAAGATCAGCAGCGATCAGATAAGGGTTATTTAATTTAACCGCCCGCGTCTAACATAACAAGCTGTGTCTGAAACGGAGGTACTCGTGAGCAACTCATCTAATAAATCCCCAGAATTCTTTGAAGAAGACGGAGAAAATGCCAACTTATTATGGCAATACGTGCAGTCAATGGCTCCCGACACAGTTTCTCAGTTGTCTAAGCCGACTTCTCACGAAGTGTTTCAAGTAATGGAGCGAAATATTGTTGGACTATTGGGGAATTTGCCTTCGGAACACTTCGGGGTGACAGTGACTACCAGTCGCGAACATTTGGGTAGATTGCTCGCCTCGGCTATGATTAGCGGTTATTTTCTCAAAAATGCCGAACAGCGAATGACTTTTGAAAAGTCCATACAAGCCAGTGAGAGACATGGCTCGGACGATTAGTAGATTCTTAACATTTAAGTGATCCAAGTGTCAAGCCCCCCCTCGCAAGATGGGGGCTTAATATTTTAGATTTTAGATTTTAGATTTTAGATTTTAGAGGGTTGATTTTAGAGGGTTGATTTTAGATTAAATAATTGAATAATTATTGATATTATTCTTACATTCCCAATTCCCCATTCCCCATTCCCCATTCCTAATTAATATGTCTCTTCCTCCTGTTGCCCACAAAGTTATCGGCGTTGCTGCAATCTGGAACGATCGCCAACAAATTTTGATTGACAAGCGCCGACAACATGGACTACACGGGGGTTTCTGGGAGTTTCCGGGCGGAAAAATAGAGCCTGGGGAAACCATCGAAGCTTGCATAAAACGGGAAATTATGGAGGAGTTGGGGATTGTCGTAGAAGTTGGCGATCGCCTGATTACGATTGACCACGACTACACTAAATTTACAGTTAGACTATACGTCCACCACTGCCGCTACGTCAGCGGGGAACCGCAAACGATCGAATGCGATGAAATTCGCTGGGTGACACTCGACGAAATTGACCAATTTACTTTTCCCAAGGCAAACGCACAGATTATTGCTGCACTGCGGAAAATTTGAGCTGTAATATAAAATTCGGTTGCTACTGAACAACTGACAAATGACAGCTAACTTTTATTTTTGGACGGGCAGAGTAAAGTGAAAACAACTGCCTCTATCGGGTACGGAGTCTACCCAAATTTGACCGTAGTGCGCGCGGATGATGCCTTGACACAGAGACAGCCCAATGCCGTAACCGTCTTTTGATTTATCTCGCTGCAACCGAAAGCTGTCTTCAAAAATGCTCGCGCAATCTTCTTCAGGAATTCCCGGCCCGCTGTTGCAAATGCTGACTTGAACTTTGTAAGCGGTGCGGTGGAGAATGGACAGATTAACCGTTCCTTGGTCTGGGGTGTACTTGCTGGCGTTGTCAAGCAGGTTGACTATGACTTGTTTGATGCGATCGGGATCGGCATAAACCAAGGGCAAATCTGCGGGAATGTCTGTTTCTAAGTTCAGACTTTTCGCCTGAAATTTGTCTTGAAACTGCAAGATTACATCTTGACAAATCGCCCCCAGTTCGATTCTTTTTGGTTCAATGTGGAGTTGAGCGTTTGTACCCCGGGCTGCTTGCAGGATATCTGTAATCATACGATCGACAATTCGGATTTGGCGGCGGGCTTGTTTCATCAAATGAGCCGCCAGACTCGGTGTCAAACGCGACTTTTCCCCCTCTTTCACCTTCTGACTTGACTCCAAAGTCTCCAAAGCCAAAGATGCGGCAGTCAAGGGATTACGCAAGTCGTGGGCTAGCATCGCAATAATCCGGTCTTTCAACTGCAACTGCTCTTGCAAGTGTTCTTTTTCCTGTTTGAGGCGAAAAACTTCATCAGAAAGCTGCACGAGTTCGGCCGCGCAAGCAACGGAATAGATGGGTTTTGCGTCAGTCAGGGTTTCCGCAATAGCTGCGGCCGACTGCTGCCCAGGTGTGTATTCGTCTACAGAACGCTTCCAGCGGGGCCACCAGTGTTCGAGTTGGGCGATTAAATTGCTGCCGGCGAGAGTTTGTCGCGGATCGGGATGAATTTTGAGCAGCGAGGGAGTGGCTACAAGTTTAAAGTGTTCGGCTAAATCGGGCTGTTCTCCTACGTCGATGATTTGAAGCTCAAAGTCGCACTCTGCCTTCAAATCCTTTAGGGACTTGCGGATGTGTCTGGTCTGTTCCCTGGAAGAGGGACGCTTGTCTACGAACAGCAAAAGCTGTAAAAGCGGTGCGGGATTTACCGGCTGTTCGGGAGAACAGTCAGTGCCGCTGGTGCCGAGTGTTGGATGGACGCTGTTGAGCTTTTCGATCGGGTGAAAATAATTGAGCATTGCCGAGCCGAGTTATTTCACTTCTACTTTAATTTAATACTTACTTTAGATTTATGCTATTGTCCGATAATTTCATTACAGGCGGGCAGATGATATTTTTGAGATGGAAGAAAAATGAGTCGCTGCGGGTGGTGGTTCAAGTGGCGGTCGCCTTTTTTGTGCTGTGCCTGTTGCTGACGCTGCACCGCTACTACAGCTTTTACGCTACTTACGACCAAGGAATTTTCAATCAACTTTTTTGGAACGGCACTCGGGGTCACTTGTTTGAGAGTTCCCTCTCTTCGGCTTTGTCCACTAATGTGGTTCACCAAAACCAGCTTCCGGAGGTATCTTACTACCGGTTGGGTCAGCATTTCACCCCGGCGCTAATGCTGTGGCTGCCAATTTACTCTCTGTTTCCCTCTCCCGTCACTTTGACGGTGTTGCAGGTGACTTTAATTACGGCGGCTGGAGGAGTGCTCTATGCTCTCGCCAGACACTATCTGGAACCCCGGCTGTCGGCGACAATTGTTGTGAGCTATTACTGCGCTAACGCGGTCATCGGCCCGACTATGGGCAATTTTCACGATGTTTGTCAAATTCCGCTGTATGTCTTTGGCTTGCTGCTGGCGATGGAGAAGCGCTGGTGGCCATTGTTTGGGATTCTGGCAACTTTAATTTTGGCCGTGCGAGAAGATGGGGGAGTTGTGTTATTTGGCGTCGGAGTTTACCTGATTTTGAGCCGGCGCTACCCTCGGACTGGTTTGGCTGTCTGCATACTCAGTTTTGGTTATATGATCGTCCTGACCAATCTGATTATGCCTTTGTTTTCTGCTGATATATCCCAGCGGTTTATGATGGAGCGCTTCGGTCAATATGCCGAGGGAGATGAAGCTTCTACTCTAGAAATTATTTGGGGAATGGTGAGTAATCCCGGACGGTTGGTAGCTCAGTTATTTACGCCGTTTTTTGGTAAGATTAGGTACCTGCTTGGCCAGTGGTTGCCATTAGCTTTAGTGCCAGCTTTCGCACCTGCGTCTTGGATGATAGCTGGATTTCCGCTGCTGAAGCTATTTTTAGCAAAAGGAGAGTCGGTGCTGGCGATTAATATTCGCTATGCGATGACTGTGGTTCCAGGGCTTTTTTATGGGGCGATTCTGTGGTGGGCCCAGCGTCAAAAGGAAGAAGATAGAATGGTGAGAGAGGAAAGAATGTTTTTGCGTTTTCCTTCTGCTTTATTTCCTCTCCCTTCTTCTTCAAAGTTTCGCCGCTTTTGGGCGTTTTGCATCTGTTTGTCGCTATTTTTTACCTTCACTTCTAACCCAAATCGGACTTTTTCTTGGATTTTGCCCGATGCGATCGATCCTTGGGTGCAGGTTCCTCTCGTCAGACAATGGCAGCACGTTTTGCAAGTGCGGCCGCTATTGGCTCAAATTCCTGCGGATGCTAGCGTGGCAGCGACGAATACTATTGTGCCGATTTTGTCAAGCAGGCGGGAAATTCTCAGGTTTCCGATGTTGGAACTCCGCAATGATGCGGGGAAGGCAGTGAAGATGCAATATGTAATTGCCGATTTGTGGCAGTTGCAGCAGTATCAGGCTGCGTTTCGCGCGGAACGGGGACAGTTGCGGGAGATCGTACCGGCGATCGATCGAATGTCCAAATCTGGAGAGTACGGCATTGTTGGCTTTGAAGACGGCGCGATTTTGATGCGTCAGGGTGCTGTTTCTAATTCTGCATCAGTTGCTGCTTGGACTCGTTTTCGGCGCGAATTGGAGCCGATTTTGAAGAAACAGTAAGCGGGTAGGCGCGATCGCCATTGCTGCCCTCAGTGGCTCAAATCTTGAGGAAACCTGTTTTTTTCAGGTAATGGCGATCGAGCAATTTCCTGCAAAAACCAGGTTTAGCCATGATTTTCTGTCTTTGTTGCTGCCAAAAGTCAGGCATTCGGCATCAACTTGCGCTCAACTTAAATTTAAGGGTGATAATTATACAATAAATCTGTTAATCCTAAACATTAAGTTATATAAAAAATTTGGAGGAAGAAAGATGAAAATTTTGGTATTGGCATGGGAGTTTCCTCCCAGAATCGTAGGCGGTATAGCCCGCCACGTATCAGAACTATATCCAGAATTGGTGAAGCTGGGACACGAAATTCACTTAATTACAGTAGAGTTCGGCCACGCGCCGATGTACGAAGTGGTGGAAGGAATACGTGTGCATCGGGTGGTGGTGGGGCACGCTAGGGACTTTTTTCACTGGGTGGCGAACCTTAACCAAAGCATGGGCTACCAAGGCGGGAAACTGATGCTTGAGGAAGGCCCCTTTGATATCATCCACGCTCACGATTGGCTAGTGGGAGATGCGGCGATCGCCCTCAAGCATACCTTTAAAGTACCGCTAATTACCACCATCCACGCCACCGAATACGGGCGCTTCAACGGCATCCACAATGAAGGGCAGCGCTACATTAACGCCAAGGAAAACGACCTCGCTTACAATTCTTGGCGGGTAATTGTTTGCAGTGATTATATGCGGCGGGAAGCCGAACGGGTACTAGCGACTCCGTGGAACAAAATAGAGGTAATTTACAACGGAATTAGACCAGATAAAAAGCCCCGATGGCACGAATTTGACGCGATGAACTTCCGTCGTCAGTTTGCTGCAGACGACGAAAAAATAGTTTATTATGTAGGAAGAATTAGCTACGAAAAAGGTATTTCTGTATTTCTAAATGCAGCACCTAAAGTAATTTGGGAAATGGGGGGGAAAGCGAAAATAGTAATTGTTGGCGGCGGCAATACAGACCATCTAAAACAGTTAGCTTGGCATTTAGGAATTTGGAATAAGTGTTATTTTACTGGGTTCATGTTTGAGGAACATCTCGACAAATTTCAGACGGTGGCTGACTGCGCGGTTTTTCCCAGTCTTTACGAACCTTTTGGGATTGTAGCGTTAGAAAGCTTTGCTGCAAGAGTGCCTGTGGTGGTTTCGGATGCGGGCGGACTTCCAGAGGTGGTGCTGCACACTAAAACTGGCGTTGTTACTGAGGCAAACAATCGGGATTCTTTGGCCTGGGGAATTTTGGAGGTTTTGAAAAATCCGGGTTACGCGCAGTGGTTGGTTGACAATGCTTATCAAGATTTGGAACGCCGGTTTAGTTGGCCGAAGTTGGCGATAGAAACCCAGTGGGTTTATGAACGGGTGGTGGAGGAAAGGGCTGAGGTTGATTGGTAAGAATGCTCTTTTTTGACAGTTGACAGTTGACAGTTGACAGTTGACAGTTGACAGTGAGTCGAATATCAACTTTTTTGGGGCAAATCTTAAGAATTTGTAACACAATGATAGAGACACTCGAACTTACTTTGAGTGCACTCATAAGATTTAAAGGGAATTCGCATCTTGAATATTTTTAGGGAAATCGATCCCCAACCCAGACGCAGCTTACTGATTTTATTCACCGCAGGGCTGCTATTCTGGTCGAGTTTGGCTTCGCTACTGCCAACTTTGCCGCTGTACGTTCAATTTGTGGGCGGCACAAAACAGCAAATTGGCTTTGTGATGGGTGCATTTGCGATCGGACTTTTGCTATCGAGGCCACAATTGGGCAAAATAGCCGACAGCAGGGGGCGAAAACAAGTTTTGCTTCTAGGTGCGTCAGTTGCTGCGATCGCCCCTTTGGGCTACCTGTTAGCTCAATCTATCCCCTTACTGTTACTTCTTCGCGCTTTTCACGGTATTAGCATCGCCGCTTTTACCACAGCTTACAGCGCTTTGGTAACAGATTTGTCGCCACCAGGAAAGCGGGGCGAATTAATCGGTAACATGAGTTTGGTAAGTCCTATTGGTCTAGCATTTGGCCCGGCTATTGGCGGATTTGTGCAAGCTGGGGTTGGTTATACTCCTTTGTTTGCGATGTCGGCAGTTTTCGCTGCAATAAGTGTATTTTTTACCTGCCAAATTGCGGAACCTAATTTTGCCGATTTAACAAAATCGGACTCGCTATCGGAGGACAAAAATAGCCAAAAATACTGGAAAATGCTCTGGAATCCGAGAGTGCGGATTCCGGCTTTAGTGTTATTGGTGGTTGGTTTGGTATTCGGAACTTTGAGCACTTTTATGCCTTTGTTTATCCAAGAAACCAAGGCTAATTTCAATCCGGGATTATTTTATTCTACGGCAGCTATCGCCAGTTTCGGTATGCGGTTAGTCACGGGACGGGCTTCGGACAAATACGGCCGCGGCTTGTTTATTTCTGGCGGCTTAATCTGTTATGCCGTATCTATGTTATTGTTGTATTTTGCTAACAACACCAGTGCTTTTTTAATAGCAGCTTTGGTTGAAGGTTGCGCGGGCGGTACGGTTTTGCCGATGATGGTAGCGCTGATGTCGGACAGGTGCGAACCTCATGAAAGGGGCCGGTTGTTTTCGCTTTGTATTGGCGGATTTGATTTAGGCATTGCGATTGCTGGGCCGACTTTAGGCTTTGTGGCTGAACAAGTTGGCTACAGAAATATGTTTGGTTTTGCTGCTGGCCTCGCTGGCTTGGCTTTGCTGATTTTTATTACTCAGTCTAGCAAGGGCTTGTCTAATTCGATGAAGTTTGCGATCGGTCGAGGCAAAGATGTTTATGCTTTGAATCGATGATATTACAGAAGCAAGAAGGAAGAGGCAATCATGGGACTTACCAAAAAACCCGGTTTCTCCCAAAAATCGTGAATCTATGCGACAGATATTGAGGCAGAAACCGGGTTTTTGTTCCCGCGCAGCATTCTGAAAAACAGGCAAGATGCCTGTTCCACAAAGATTAAAAAAGTTCTGAGTTTTAAATCGTGAGTTGAATTAATTTCTTAATTCAAAACTCAAAACTCAGAACTCAGAACTCACAGCTTATAACGTTTTTAAATGGGCTTGGAGGGATTCGAACCCCCGACCTCATGGTTCGTAGCCATGCACTCTATCCAACTAAGCTACAAGCCCCTGTTGAGTTAAGATTTAATCTAAAATTGATTAAGTTCTTTTCTCACAGAATCTAACAGTAACACCATTACCAAAAAAATGCAAGACCTTTCGCAAACTTTTTCTAAATTGCCCGATCGCACACAGCTAACTCACCTCAACAACAGCGGGGAAGCCCAAATGGTGGACGTTTCGGCGAAGGTGCCGACTGTTCGGCAAGCTGTGGCGGCTGGCCGGGTGCGGATGCTGCCGGAGACGTTTGCGGCGATTGAAGCGGGAAATGCGCCGAAAGGTGATGTGTTGGGCACTGCAAGGCTGGCTGGAATTATGGCGGCGAAACAGACTGCACATTTGATTCCTCTGTGTCACCCTCTGCCGCTGAGTAGCGTGGAGGTGCAGGTGATGCCGGATGCTGGGTTGCCGGGGTATCAAATTCGGGCGACGGTGAAAATTAAGGCGGAAACAGGGGTGGAAATGGAGGCGCTGACGGCGGTTTCGGTGGCGGCGCTGACTTTGTATGATATGGCGAAAGGATTGGAAAAGTCGATCGCCATTGAGTCAATTCGCCTGGTGAGTAAAAGTGGTGGCAAGTCTGGAGACTATGAAAATAATGTAGAGGCATAATACCAATTTCATAAAGTAGCGCTAGATATTACCCCCCCAACCCCCCCTTATTAAGGGGGGCTAAGACTTCATCCATAGCACATCTTTAGAAAAATGGTATAAGTTTCCAGCCGAAAGAGGGATGCAGCATTCAAAAAGCTGCACTTATGATTAAAATAGGCACTGAACTACTATCAAGTGAAAAACTATGCCTCCTCGTTGGCCTCGCAAACCCGATCGCAATGATCCAGAGTACCGTCGCTTAGATGACAGGATGAATTTTGCTATCCACGTCGGTCTTTTTTCTGCTACCAATTCTGGGTTGTGGTTTGTTCACAATTTGCAAAAGGCTGATTGGCCTTGGGCAATTTCGGTAACGGGTGGATGGGCTCTAGTAGTTTTGGCCCACGCGATTTACCATTTTGCGATCGCCGATTATTCGCCCCTCACCAAAGATTCTGGCTGAAGGCAGTTGGCGGCGATTTGTTAAGTCTTTTGATTGATAACAAATAACTTTGTGCTTTTTTGATATGGCTAATACTACACAGGCGATCGAATCTTTAGCAGCCGAAATCGGCGAAAATGTCTACATTGACATTGCCAAATGGCATTTGTATCTCAATGATGCCCACCTGCATACAGTTGTTGCCCAACAACTTTATTCGATGCTGGAAGATGGCGATTTAGATGCTGACAAAGTTGGACAAGTTTTGCAAGGAATTCCAGTCAAGTTGGGCGGCGGCAAGCGGGAAGTGCCGCTTGCCGATTTGATTCCGATGCAGTGTCAAGTTCAGTTGATGGATGTGCTTGAGGAATTTCAGCGGAAGATGTGATACAGCAGATTTCACATTTATGAAGTACACCCCCAGATAAATCCCGGTAGGGACACTCCAAGAGCCCAAGGAGTGTCAACTTAAGCTGTGAGTCCGCCAGTCCTCTCGCCAGTCCGCCAGTCCGCCAGGGAATGAATTCCCTGTCTAATAGCTAAAGTCCTCTGAAAGAGGACTGATGAGTTTAAAAATTCTTCTTCTGAGTCCTCTTGAGAGGACTTTCGCTTTGAGGCAGGGGTTTCAACCCTTGCCGGACTATGGGTTGTACTTAAGTTGACACCTATGGGCATTGCCGTATCCTACACTTCCTAAACCTGGAATACGCTGTATCAATTGTTGATTTGGGTTTAAGTGCGATCGCCTTTTTTGGTCTTTTTGTACCGAAGGGCGATCGCGCTTTTTTCCTTTCCTTAAACCAGCATGAAATTAGCCGATGTTATCGCATTGGCACTCACTCCAACCATCACACCTAACTGCTCCCCTGTCAAGAGATTCTTAATAATAGTTCCCTGAGTATTTTGAGTTATTTCTAACTGACCAAAACTCAACCCACCGCTTAATCCAATCAAATCTTGACCCAGAGTAAAATCAGCGATAATATCAAATCCTTCACCAGTTGTTAAGGCAAAGATATCGTTGCCGCTACCGCCAATCAAACTATCATTTCCCATGCCTCCATCCAGGAGATCGTTGCCTTTGCCACCAGTGAGAGTATCGTTGTCTGCGCCTCCGAAAAGAGTATCATTTCCGGCACACCCTCCCAGGATATCTGCTCCTTCATCACCGTTGATTAAGTCATTACCTTCACCGCCGCAGATTGTATCATTTCCCTGTTGTCCAAACAGATTGTCATCACCTTGACTGCCAAGCAGGATGTCGTTACCTTTGCCTCCATATAAGGTGTCATTATCCTTACCACCATCGATGAAGTCATCATCTTTGTTGCCATAAATGATGTCAATACCTTCGCGGCCATGTAAGAAGTCATTGCCTTTGCCTCCGAAGATTAAGTCGTTACCCGACTCGCCAAGAACGATGTCGCTTCCTTCATCTCCGTAGAGAGTATCTTCATCTTTGCCTCCGGCGATGAAGTCATTGCCTTGGTTGCCATTAATAATGTCATTATCGGCACCACCGTATAAGTTGTCATCCCCGGATTTGCCCTCGAATATGTTGGCAGCATCGCTACCTAGTAATTCATCGTTTTGGGCAGTGCCTATTTGAATGTCGGATGCGTCGAGTATGGTGTTTTCAACTGAGTTGGGTCGGTTTAAGTTGGGATAGGTAATTTGGTCGCAGATGCACTCATCGTCTGAGAGGTTATTAGTTGTTGGCGTGGGAGTTGCTGTTTCCGATGGTGTCGGTGTTTCCGACGCTGTTTCCGATGTTGTCGGTGTTTCCGAGGCTGTTTCTGATGGGGTCGGGGCGATCGGTGTTGGTGTGACGGGTGTGGTGCCAGTGTCAGTGCCGGTTTCGGTAGAGTCCTCCGAGCCATATTGTACGTTTTTGACAGTCAGGGGGCTTTCAACATTCGCCTCTGCAATCATCTTGTCAAAAGCAGCGCCCGTGTTTTCAGCAAGCGCCTCCTCAATGTTCTTCGTACCAGCCCCCACTTGCTGGAGGTCTTTAGCCACCTCAGCTAACATCGCCTTTTCCACTTGAGCGAGGCGAAGCGCCGCCTCTGCGATCGAGATATTACTGGCTGCAATATCGCTGATGCGCTGATTGCCAGCAGCAATGATTTTTGCCACATTGCCTGCTAGACTGGCAACTTCTGGCTTTTGCACGCTTTGGGCAACTGACTCAATCAACTTCTGCAACAGAGCCGGATCGCTCAAGTTTACAGGAGTTCCCGGCTCTACAACCTTAGATAGCTCTCCGATGACTTTTGTGGCAATCTCCACTTTAGAAAGATTGGAAGCACTGGCAAATAAATTGGTCACCAAGACAATTGCAACTTGAACCTGAACGTGCGGGCTGTAGATAATTAACCCAGTAAGTTCATTGTCCCGCATCGCTTCGATCGCATCGTAATTGCCCAAGTCAACATCTGCCGGAATTCCCAAAGCCGCCTGCACCTTGGCTTGAGCCTCTTCTGCATCCATTCCTTTGCGCTCTAACTCGCTGACCAAGGTCGTAAGCGGAGTGATGGTCGTACCTTCAGAAGCAAACAGGGGCGTTTCCAGAGGCAAATTCGTGGCAGTATTGATGCCACCAATTCCCACCACCCGGCCCTCTTCCGGGTCTAGGAAACCGCTTTGGTTGGTATCGAAATTAGGGACAAAAATATCTAAATCATAGGTACCGTCAGCGTTAGTAATCGTAAAGGGTTCGTCGGGATCTAGAATTCCATTAAAGTTGCCATCAAAGAAAACCTCACCCCCAGTCACTTCACTGTTAAACAGCTTTCCAAAGAATTTACCGACAGCTTTGCCTGCCTTGACGACTGGCTTCACACCACTGCTAAAGCTCTGAACGGTATCCTTAATAGCCGCTTTAGGACCTTGGCTAATCATGTTGAAGGGTAGAGTCAGCACTGAACCCACAACGTTTCTGCCAGTGTTAGCTAACTTATTGATCGGTTCTAATATGGGAGCCGGCAAAATCTTTTTGATAACAGGGTTATCTGTTATAGCAACAGCTAAGTTTAAAGCGCGGTAAGCCGGATTGAAATTCAAATAGGTCTTGCCCGTAGCCTCAGCAATTCCTCTAACTGTAAAGGATTTTGGCAGAACTGGAAAGGGAACAAACACATCGAACAAGCTGGGAGATTTTGATGTCCCTTGGGGAGTGGTAGAGTTTCCAGTTTCCCAACCAAATTTTGCCAGTGGGAAAGTTGCCAGGTTGTTCTGGTACAGGGTTTTCTTTAACGGCCCAATACCTGCTGTGGCTCGAATATCCAACGAACCATTAATTGTGCCGGAAACTGAATTGATGATATTCCAAGGTTGGGCGGTGTTGAGGACAGTATCTATCTCGGAAGCCCGCAATTTCCCATCGCTTCTACCTTCTCGCTCTCCAGCATCTCGCAAATCGACGTTGACATTTCCCTTGATTCCGCCCAGGATGTAAAAATCGGCTACCTTAATATCTGGGCCAGCTTTGGCAGCGATATTTGCGGAGATTGTCAGTTCGGGAACGTCTTGGCCAGTTCCGTCAGCGTTCTTGCGATCGCTGACATAAAAGCCATCTCTTAACAATTGGATTTTATCCGAGGCGTAGTTCGTTCCTTTCCACTGTTGCAGTCCGTAGGTGTCATAGCCAAATTTTAGGTCAGCCTTTGCTTTCAAGTTTCCTTCAAAGCCTACACTCACCGGTGGGAAAGGAGGCAGAGGCTTTGTAATATTTATCGGCACATCCAAATCCAGATTGTCCAAATTCAGGGTCACAATTGGGACATCTGGTTTGCCTAAAAGTAGCTGGATGGCTGTTTCTGGCTTAGTGATAATTGGCACGTCCAGTCCATCAACCACCTCTAACGCTGTCAGAAGTGCAGCAGCTTTCGGATTTTTTTTCTTAAGCTCTTCCTTGCCTATTTCAACGATAGCTTTAGCCTGCGGAGATGTTTTCTCGAACTCTTCTATCCGTTTTAACGGGTTGTAATTATCTAGTTTAAAAGAGCCGAGATCCATCAAAATAGTCTCATTGTTTTTGATGGAATCGTTAACCAGCTTAGTCACCCGGTCTAACTTGACGATTGTTTCTATGAAGCCAGTGGATATTGGTCGGCCTGACAAACTGGAAAGGGTAGATACCATTTCGATGACACTGACCCGCTTCCGGTTGCCATCTATATCCTTAAACAAATTCTCCAGCCCGATTTTGGAAAATATCTGCGTGTCCGCATTCAGGAAATCAATAACTGGCCGAAAGGGTTTAAGAACCTGGTCAACCTTAGTGAAAACAGGTTGGGCAATGCCGGTTATAAATTCGCCAAAATCCAGTTTTGCATTATTGACCTCAACATTGGGTATGCTAGCAGAACTGACGGATTTACCGTTGACGTAATCAGCTTTTGGAAACCCGAACTTCATCTCGAAGACCAAGTTGGGGAATGCTTTGCTGACCACATTTGTCCGGCCTTTCAGGCTCAGATCCCCACTGGTGGAGAATGTAGACTGTGATAAGTTTTGCGGGTTGTAGGAACTATTGAGTTCTGCCTCGGTCAGGCGATCGCCATCATTGATACCTCCCAGATTATCTAAGTCATTCAGCTTGAGCTGATATGTGCCCCCAATTTTAGTGCGCTTGCCTTCGGTGGTATTTTCGTTGAGGGTGGCTGGGAAAAATCCTAGTTTTGCAGAAGTCTTGAACGAGTCATTTAGACCAAACCCCAGGTTAGTCGTCAGATTCGTTTTGGTCGTATCGATATAGTTGCCAAAAGTTTTGCTGTTACCCAGGCTGAAGTTTAACTGATAATCGAGGTTGGCATTCCCATTACCATCGGCGTTAAAGCCAAGGGCAGGCATTCCTATATCTTTGAGGACGTTAACTGTACCGAGTTGATATTTCCGGCCTACTGCAATATCCCAGGTGCTTTCCTCGTTAGTCGTATTCTTTTGAACCCTAATGTTGAAGTTAGTTCCTAGAGAACTCCGCAGGTTTGTTTGTAACTGCTCTGCCGTTAAATCACTACCTGTTTTGAGCGCATTAACCAGGCCATTTTTGAAGCTACCAATAAAATCTTGATTGAGGTTCTGGAAGGGGCCGATGATGGGAAGCTTAATACTTTCCTGTTCTTTTTTAAGAATTTCATCCAGCTTGGTCAATCCAGTTTCTACAATGGAAAAAACCTTAGTATCAGCGGCGACAGCAGTGGTGAAATTCCAAGCAGTTGCACCTGTAGTACCGGCATAATTATTACCAGCTAAATCTTTAATTGCACCGCTGGCAATTTCAACGTAGTAACCAGTACCGGGCGCTAAATCTGCTGTGGGATTAACTGTGACTGTACTACCGCTAACCGTGACATTTGTTGAGGTAACATCAATGGTTTCTACAACTGAGTTGTCGGAGACTTTCTTGATGACAATATTGCCGATGCCTTTTTGTACGGCTTCACTCAAGGTGACGACTAAATCAGCAGCAACTGCAACACTGGTGGCATTGTCTGCGGGGGTAAAAGTGGCTGTGGGGGCTGTGGTATCAGCGGCGACAGCAGTGGTGAAATTCCAAGCAGTTGCCCCTGTAGTACCGGCATAATTGTTGCCCGCTAAGTCTTTAATTGCACCAGCAGCAATTTCAACGTAGTAATCAGTACCAGGCGCTAAATCTGCTGTGGGATTAACGGTGACGGTACTACCGCTAACGGTGACATTTGTTGAGGTAACATCAATGGTTTCTACAACTGAGTTGTCGGAGACTTTCTTGATGACAATGTTGCCTGTACCTTTGGCAACAGCTTCACTCAAGGTGACGACTAGATCCGCACCGACGGCGACAGCAGTAGCGTTATCTGCGGGGGTGAAAGTGGCTGTCGGGGCTGTGGTATCAACGGCAGCCGCAGTGCTGAAATTCCAAGCAGTTGCGCCTGTAGTACCGGCATAATTGTTGCCTCCTAAGTTTTTAATCGCACCGGCAGCAATTTCAACGTAGTAATCAGTACCGGCAGCTAAATCTGCCGTGGGATTAACGGTGACTGTACTACCGCTAACCGTGACATTTGTGGAAGTAACATCAATGGTTTCTACAACTGAGTTGTCGGAGACTTTCTTGATGACAATATTGCCGATGCCTTTTTGTACGGCTTCACTCAATGTGACGACTAAATCAGCAGCAACTGCAACACTGGTGGCGTTATCGGCTGGGGTGAAACTGCTGGCTGTGGGCGCTGTACCATCAAGGCCGTTACCTTGAATGGTAAAGGTATAAGTAGATTCGTCGAGATCGTTGCTGGAAATATTAATTCGTGCGGTGCGAGTGCCGATAGCCGAAGGTTGGAAAGTAATTTCAAATGGGGTAGCTTGACTGGCACTAATAGTGTTGGCTGGTAATGTCTTGACGGTAAAATCACTGGCATTGGCCCCTGTAATGGTGACTACAGGCGTACCCGATAACGTCAAATTACTAGAACCCAAATTTTCAATGCTAAAGGTGCGAACTAGCGGGCTACCAACTGGGGTATCAGCAAAAGCAGTGCCATCAATTGTCGTGGGTGTAATATCTTGATTGGCGATGGAAGTACCATTGCCTTTGAGATCAATTTCCGGCGGGTTAATGAAGAAAGCTAAATCATTAGAGGCATTGGCATTGCCGTAGTTGAAGATATAGTTCCCACCCCCATAAGGGTTGGTATTCGAGAAAGAGAATGTACCTGTTCCCTCAAAAATAACGGAGTAGGTTTGCCCACTGGTAGCCGAATAAGGAGTGTCTAATTTAACTGTTTTCCAACCCATGCCCGATGGGAGTGATATGCTCTGTTGATAGGTAGGAGTACCTTTGTTCCCGCCAGCACCGCTGCCATTACTGCTGTTGTAAATCAATAAATTGCCAGTAAAAGCACCTCCGGTATAAACCGCAATCTCGCTAATTGTTCCATTCTCAGAAGCTGTGAAGCTCTGTCCCTGATGATTGGTATTAGCACTACCGTTTTGGGTTAATTGCGGGATGGGAGGAATCGGCAGCGTGGAAGCGGTGAGGGTTGTGAAGTTCCAACTGGTTGGCCCTGTAATCCCGGCATAATTGTTACCAGCCGAGTCTTTAATCGCCCCGCTAGCAATTTCTACATAGTATTCGGTACTTGGTGCGAGGTCAGCGGTAGGATTAATGGTGACAGTAGAACCACTGACGGTGACGTTAGCTGATGTGACATCAATGGTTTCAACAACTGAGTTGTCGGAGACTTTCTTGATGACAATATTGCCAGTGCCTTTTTGTACGGCTTCACTCAAGGTGACAACTAAATCAGCAGCAACTGCAATATTAGTGGCGTTGTCTGCGGGGGTGAAACTGGCTGCTGTCGGTGGTGTGGTGTCAGCTACGGTGCTGAAATTCCAAGTGGCAGCACCTGTAGTACCGGCATAATTGTTACCAGCTAAGTCTTTAATTGCACCAGCGGCAATTTCAACGTAGTAATCTGTACCCTCAACTAAATTTGCTGTGGGATTAATGGTGACGCTACTGCCAGTAACTGTGACGTTAGCTGAGGTGACATCAATGGTTTCCACCACTGAGTTGTCGGAGACTTTCTTGATGACAATATTGCCAGTGCCTTTTTGTACGGCTTCACTCAAGGTGACAACTAAATCAGCAGCAACTGCAATATTAGTGGCGTTGTCTGCAGGGGTGAAACTGGCTGCTGTCGGTGGTGTGGTGTCAGCTACGGTGCTGAAATTCCAAGTGGCTGCACCTGTAGTACCGGCATAATTGTTACCAGCTAAGTCTTTAATTGCACCAGCGGCAATTTCAACGTAGTAATCTGTACCCTCAACTAAATTTGCTGTGGGATTAATGGTGACGCTACTGCCAGTAACTGTGACGTTAGCTGAGGTGACATCAATGGTTTCTACAACTGAGTTGTCGGAGACTTTCTTGATGACAATATTGCCGATGCCTTTTTGTACGGCTTCACTCAAGGTGACGACTAAATCAGCAGCAACTGCAATATTAGTGGCGTTGTCTGCAGGGGTGAAACTGGCGGCTGTCGGCGCTGTGGTGTCAGCTACGGTAATCGTTCCATAGGTATTACTATTATCAGTAGCAGTGGTACTGGCATTTGTGGCAGAATTACTACTGTAGGTCACTCCTGATGCTGTTACGGTTGCACCAGCGTTCACGAAAATAGCACCGCTTTTACCCTGACCGGGCTGAGCGCTAAATCCGCCCGCACCTCCAGTGGCGCTGTTGTTATTAAACGTGGCATTCGTTAGCACCAGAGAACCATTGCGAAGGAAAATGGCTCCGCCTAATCCAGCTCCGCCGCCACCGCCAGCGTCGTAACCATTGCCGCCGAAACTGCCTCCTAAGCCACCGCCGGTATTCCCGCTACCACCACCACCACCAAAGCCACCATTACCACCAAGGCCGTAGGTAGAACCGTTAGCAGCAACGCCCGCATTACCACCACCCCCACCGAATCCTCCAGAACCGCCTTGACCCGATACACCGCTAAACTGGCTAGCACCACCGGCACCGCCGCCACCAAAGTCACCTCCTTGACCGCCGTTGGTACCATTAGCATTGAAAGCACTGAGGCCACCGCCGCCACCCCCACCGAACCCTCCGTTGCTAGCAACTCCACTATTGCTGGTTGTGCCGCCCGTGCCGCCGTTGTTACCAAAGAAGCTACTGCCACCACCGGTACCCCCACCAGTGGTGCCATTAGTCCCAATGTCACTAAATCCGCCGCCACCACCCCCACCACCAGGTTGGTAGCCACCTGAGCCACCGGCTCCGCCGAAGCCGCCACCACCACCCAAACCATTAGAAGCGCCTCCTTGACCGCCTACTGCCTGGTTCTGGGTAAAGGTAACATTATTGATGGTTACTTGAGCGGGCAGTGAAGTTCCGTTGCCATTGATAAATAATGCACCACCAGCCCCTAGTCCACCACCACCGCCAGCAGCACCATTGCCACCATTGCCGCGTCCGCCATGCAGGGTGAGGTTGCTAAAACTCACTGTGCCTTGGTTAACAAAGAACAGGCGCACATCACCGTTGTCATTAATGCCATTATTATTGGCATCCCCACTTATCTTTACGAGGTTCAGCCCAGTCCCCTGAATGCTCACACTGTCATCGACGATTAGTTGCGAATTGAGGCGGATGGTTTGGGAGGTGTTAAATACACTGGGATCGAAAACAATGGTGTCTGCACCGGTCTGGGTGTTGGCTTGGGCGATCGCCTCGCGCAACGACCCCGCCCCACTGTCGTTGGTGTTCGTCACGGTAAAGGTGGCAAGTACCCCGTCATACTTCTGTGATCCTTGTGTCTGAAAAGCTATGGGAGTCTCAATGTTGCCGGTGTTTACCTCCAAAGCCCAGTCGCCACCTAATGCTGCATTACCGGTCTTGTTGGTAGATGCTGCCACATCCGCCCCTGTGATTTGACTCAGGCGCTTTACGAAGTTTTCTCCAACTTCTCCGGCTGCTACATCGCATCCATAAAGTAGAATATCCCCATTTGCTGTCAGCGCACTTCCCCACTGTTTTATCTGAGCGCTAAAATTTTCTAGGTTATTGTCATTGAGTACGTCTGCACCGAGTTTTAAACTGCCTTCGCTGCCGTGAGAAACTATATGAACTGCTTCAATATCTTTTTGATCTGCCAAGGCTTTAGTAATTTGGTCGATCGCGCTGGAATTTTCATTTAAAATCACAATTTGAGCGGGATCGATGCCTTGGATCAGGCTTTGATAATCTTGTACAGAGGAGTCAACGAAAATAATTTGCTTGTTCATGGTTGGTACGTTCATAATTCCTGACATCCTTGATATCTATATATTGTTTACATCCAAGTCCGGCCGGGGTTTCAACCCCCGCCTCAAATCTTAAGTGATCCCTATGATGACTGAAGAATTTATTAGTTCTATTGCTTAAATAAATCGGGCGGTAAAATTGTTAGCCCGTTCCGCTGGAGGATTAAATAACCTGGAAACATCCAAGGCGTTACCGCGAATTAGTAGCTCGATGCTGTCCATAATTCAAGCGATGTTTCTGATACAGCAGATCACTTTGGCTTCGGGAAATAGTGCCAGGATTAATGACAGTTTGCTGCATCACAGGCGATTGGTGTCGCCGATCGCTTCTTTTTCCGCTTGTGGCTGGTAGTCAGCCGAAAAGATACTCATAATCAGCGTCGGTTTTAGTTCAGGGAAATAAACACGGAACACTGATTGTTTTGGGTCACGGCTGACAGCATTCGATCGACTTGCGCCCCCAACAGGGGAAGTCATAGCGCTGTGAAACCGGGGATTTTGTCGTAGTAGTGCAGCCAGTAAAGTAGAGCCTGAGCGGGGTAGTCCTGATATGAAGTGGGATCTCACTGGCTTCGCGTGGGAATGAATGTACATAGCATAGATGCAAATTTAATATATCATACTAAAGACATATTTTTTATACCATGTTTTTATTTAACACTTGGCAACACAACATCCAGGTTTACGATATCTTTACAATTTAGACATCGTGGGTTGGCTTTCCCTATCTCTATCATTGCTTCCGGCTTCTGCCTCTGTAAAGTCGGAAAAGTCGGATCTTAAAGTCGGAAAAGTCGGATCTTTTCCATGAGGACATAATTTAGGCATCCAAAAGAGGCTGTGGGTATGAGGGTTTATTTTTTTTAGCGGATTTTTATTGGCTATTTTGCCAGACAGCATAAAGTTTGACGATATCTTGAGAATCTAGACATCGCCTTTGTTAATTACTCTGGAATTTTTGACCGCAGATGGTGGCGGATATACGCGGATGGACGCTTCGGAGTGTTGATTTGGATTTAAGGACGATCGCCCTTTATGGTATTTTGTCTACTTAAGGGATCTCGCACTTTTATTGATTCCTTGAATCTGCCGCCAATTTCGGATGTTTATTTGCGAAAACGGCCGCGAATGCGATCGACAAACATATCAACTTCCGGCAACTTCATCTGACTAACAAACAGGGCAAAAACCCCTAACCCTACAAAACTTGCCACACTCAACTGCACTAATTGAATTACTAAACCTTCAGTACCCAAAACTCTTTGACAGCCTTGCAGAGTAGCCAATGTAACGAAAGCAGTTACAGAACTGGCAGAAGTTAAGCCCAGAAAAGGCAAACTCCACTCCCCCCAAGGCAGGCCACCCAGCTTTTTATCTAATAAGTACAAAAGCATAATCATCGAAACAAGATTCACTCCCACCGTCGCCAAAACTAATCCGGGCGCGCCAAAAGCTCCAACTAACAAATAATCCAAAAGACCGTTTAAAAAGATATTGATAATACTGATGCGAAAAGGCGTTTCTCCGTCTCCCAAAGCGTAAAATACCCGTACCAAAACGTCGCGTCCCAAATACACAAACATTCCAATACTGTAAGCCATCAATATCGGCGTGACAAACTCCGAGGCCGATCGATCAAAAGCATAGCGTTCGTAAACCACGCGGACGATCGGCCCGGCAAGTGTTACCATTAAAGCGCTCAGCGGCAGCATCGTCAGGGCCGTCAAAATTAAAGATTGACGAATTCGAGCTTTTAATTCCGGCCAATCTCTCGGATCGGTGAGGCGAGAAAATATGGGGAGAAATGGCACTAAAATTACATTAGAAATGATGCCTAAAGGCGTCATAACTAACAAGCCACTGTAACCCATCGCAGAGGCAGCTTGAGGGATGTAGGATGCGAAAAATAGGTCAGTATAAACATTAATTTGCAGCATTCCTGATGATAAGGTAGCAGGAAGCATCACCTTAATTACTTCTGGCACTCCCGGCCGTTTAAAATTAAACCGCAAGCGCAATGTTCCCAAGCCGGCGCGCCACTGTGCCGCTAGTTGCACCAACCACTGCAAAACTGCGCCCGCTAAAGTTCCCCAAGCTAACACTAAGCCGCCAATTAGTGCGAATTCTGGCTGAATAATTTTGTTTCCGATTTGCAGTGCGAGAATCCCCAAACCGCCGACAAGTGCAACGCTGGAAAATAAAGGGCTAATCGAAGGCAACCAGTACATATCGGCGGCGTTGAGAGTGCCGAAACCAATGCCGATTAAGCCTGAAAGTAATGCCATCGGTGCCATAATCCGAAATTGCTGGACGGCAATTGCTTTAATTTGTAAACCTTCGGCTGTTCTATTTAATCCCGGTGCCACCAAATCGATCAGCGGATCTGCAAAAATAATTAAAGCGATCGTCACCAACAGCAACAAGCCCCCGACTAAGGTGGTGATAGTCTCGACTAAGGGTGCTGCTTCTTTTTTATCCCGGCGGGCTAAAACACTGACTATGGCGCTGTGAAATGGCCCGTTAATCCCTCCCAGCAAAATAAATAAGAAACCAGGGATGACGTAGGCGTAGTTGTAGGCATCGACGGCGACACCGACTCCAAAGGCTGCGGCGATCGCAATTTGGCGCACCAATCCAAAGACTTTGCTAATTAGAGTGGCGACTGCGACAATGCCGGCAATCCCTGCGAGGGAACGAGAGGGCTTCTGTAATTGGGACACAAATGGTTACAAACGCTAGTGCTAAAAGGATTCACTTATTTTAATCGCGAATCGGGAGAATCATATCATGAACTGATAAAACTTCTAGGGGGAATTGCGTTTATACCAATTTTATCGATATTACTGACTTGCGGAAATTCAATAATCGATCGGGACTATTCGTCCTAACTACCAACCGCCGTTTCGTGCTATGATGCTTCAATCTAAAATCTAAAATCTACAATCTACAATCTAAAAATGATGAAACAAATGAGTTAATAAAAGCAGAAAAATAACATAATAGTTGATAACTTATGACTGATTGTGTTAGCTCCCAGACTTATTTAAAAAGTTCGGAACCAGGTATTCGGTTATAGGTATAATCTACAATCGAGAATCTAAAATCTAAAATCTAAAATCTAAAATCGAATGACTGACTTAATTTACAAATATCCTCCTCTTTTACCCGGAATTCTCATCAAACGTTACAAGCGATTTTTTGCCGAAATCGAACTAGATTCGGGAGAAATCATCACCGCGCACTGTCCGAATACTGGCCCGATGACAGGTGTTTACATTCCGGGCAATCCAGTGCTAGTATCTCCCAGCGACAATCCTAAACGCAAGTTAGCTTATACTTGGGAATTAATTAAAGTTTGCGACACTGTGCCAACTTGGGTGGGAGTTAATACTGGGCTGCCAAATCGAGTAGTTAAATTAGCTTTGGAATTGAAATTATTTCCTGAGTTGGGCAATTATAGTTTAATTCAACCGGAGGTTGTTTACGGCAGTGATAAAAAAAGTAGAGTGGATTTTTGGCTAACTGGTGAGGAAAAACCGATTTTTCTGGAAGTGAAAAATACAACTTGGGTAAAAGAGGAGTTGGCTTTATTTCCCGATACAGTGACGGAGAGGGGACAGAAACATTTGCGGGAATTGATAGAAGTTGTGCGGCAGGGTTCGAGGGCTGTAATGCTGTATTTTATCAATCGCGGGGATTGTACTGATTTTGCTCCGGGAGATAGTGCCGATCGCCTTTACGGAGAATTGTTCAGACAGGCTATAAGTGAAGGTGTAGAGGTTTTGCCTTGTCGGTTTGATGTGACACCGGAAGGTGTTCGGTATTTGGGATTAGCAAAACTGGATCTACTAACCCCTAAATTATAGGTTTAAATTGCCTGCATTTCTCGATCGATCTCGACACTAGCCACGCCCGGTACTGTCTTTAGTCCTTCTAGCTTCGATTGAGAAACTTCTCCAATAACGATACCAATCACAGGCAGTACCTCATCCACTTTCATTCCCGCCGATTCTAAGGCAGTGACAACCGATTGAATTACCGATATGTTTTGGTCGTCAACACTCACTATGATGCGCTGTACTTGTTCGTCAGACATATTTAGCATCCTTTGGAGCAAATCCATTGCGCTATTGTAAATTGTCTTCTGTTAGATCCCCGCAGGCTTAAAGTGCTGCGGGGATTTGGGTATTCTGCATTACGGAGCTTGTACTAAACCGCTTCCGACACGAGTATTTGGCAAGGGTAGCGCCATAGCATAGGAAGTCAGCAATTGCCAAAGTTCAGCACCTCGTTTACCAGTCGATTCGGCATACAGGGCCGCGAGCCCAGCCACGTGCGGTGTAGCCATGCTAGTGCCATTGTAAGCAGCATAACGCCCTTGCTCCATAGGCACTGATGAGTATATTTCCACTCCCGGAGCGGCGATATCGACTTTAGCCCCTGGAAATATGCCAGATTTAGCCGAGAAGTCAGCCACTGCCTCGCAGTTATCGATCGCTGCAACAGCCATAATCGACTGGCTATTGGCTGGTTGTCCGACGCTTCCTCCGGTTCGTCCGTTATTGCCGGCTGCTGCCACGATCAGACACCCATTTTGCAGCGATCGGCGGCCGACAGTTTCGTAAGCAGTAGACGGTGTTCGAGTGGGGTTTCCTAATGACATCGAGATCACTTGACAGCCGTTGGCGATCGCCCATTCCATGCCAGCCAGAATCCAGGCACCAGCGCCACTACCGGCATTGCTCAACACTTTACCGACATAAATGGTCGATTCGTAAGCGATCCCGTACCGCCGGCCGTTCAGATCCTTGAACCCGCACGCTGTCCCAATGCAGTGCGTGCCATGACTGTTGACATCTTGTACGTCCTCCCCTGGTACGAAGGACTGCGATATGATCGATCGGCCCGCGAAGTCAGGATGCAATAAATCCATCCCCGTATCCAGCACCGCAACTTTCATTCCGCTACCAGTCAGCAGAGAATTCATCACCTTCGTTGCCTTCAAACCCCAAGTAGACTCGATATCATCAGCAAAACATCGTGGTTTCTTGATTTCTGCTACCTCTGTATTAGTGGCTTTGTCGTACAGGTTATCCACCGCATCGCGATAGCCCCGCAGGTAATCTGCCGACAACCCATCGCCAATGGCGTAGAAAGTGCGCTCTGGTTCGATCGCCAGAATAGCCGAATCCTCTCCCGCTGATGTCATGACGCTGCTGAAAGCCTCTTCGTCTAAGGAAACAACGGCAACGCCGAGAGTAGGAAACACCGCTCCCCCTGCAGCTTCAATTTGGATCAAGTCTAGAGCAGAGTCCGCGAAATCGGAAGCATTTGCCAGTCCTCTGATACCAGTTTGGTCGCTCAAGAGGTCTAATCCTTCTGTCACTGCATCTTCGCCGAAAGTAATAATGTAACGCCCTGTTGTTGCATCGGCTTGGGCAGTTTCTGGGATGGGAAAACTAGGTTGTTGAGACATAAAATACCTCTTATTGAGTATTTGACGGTTTGACTGGGATGAGAAATCTCTGACAGCTTTTATGACATTGATTTCTCTTCAGGTTGAGTTGTCGAAATTAAGCTGTCTTGCTCCTGATGAAACCCGGTTTTTTTTTGTTAATTCAATTAGCTTTGGATAATGCGTTTATTTGCAAAAGAGAGTTCTTTAATCCCAAGGCTGTTTCATTTTCCAAATCTAAGCTTGCAAGGGCAAGTGACAAAAGTGACTTAATCTAATTGCTGCGAAATTCTCATTTGTAGGACTTACGCTGCATTCCTTCTATTTTGACACTATGTGTACTTGTATGGTGTTCTTCGGCGCACCATACAAGTATAGTCTTTGCATAAGTCGTATAATAACAGTGGCTAGCTGTTAGTTACCAGTCGCATAATCGAGGGACTTGCATAAATTTTATTTTTGTGTTAATCGAAGTAGAGGCTATTGTAGAGATTGGCGATCGGCGAAAAAGAAAGTGACAGTCAATCGACTTGAGATTTGAGATTTAAGATTGAAGAAAATGTTTAGTTGATAAATTACCTGTCAACATCAGGCGATGTTTCGCTTACAATACACTATGTAGCATCAAATAAAAAAGAGCGATCGCACTATGGGAATGACTCTGACCGAAAAAATATTAGCCAAAGCATCAGGCCGCACTAAAGTTGAGCCCGGAGAAAATATTTGGGTAGAAACAGACGTGTTGATGACCCACGATGTCTGCGGCCCCGGCACCATCGGCGTTTTCAAACGCGAATTCGGTGAGAATGCAAAAGTCTGGAACCCTGACAAAATCGTCCTCATTCCAGACCACTACATTTTCACCAACGACGAACGCGCTAACCGCAACGTCGATATTCTCCGCGATTTTGCGAAAGAACAAGGGATAAAATACTTTTACGACATCACGGATCGATCGGACTTCAAAGCAAATCCCGACTACAAAGGAGTTTGCCACATCGCGCTAGCACAAGAAGGCCACACCAGACCAGGGGAAGTGCTCTTCGGCACAGATTCCCACACCTGTAATGCCGGCGCTTTCGGACAATTCGCCACCGGTATCGGCAATACAGACGCGGCTTTTATCATGGGAACCGGCAAACTGTTAATCAAAGTTCCCGCAACCATGCGCTTTGTGTTTAACGGTGAACTGCCGGATTATTTGTTAGCAAAAGACCTAATTTTGCAGATTATTGGTGATATTAGCGTTGCGGGTGCTAACTACCGGACGATGGAATTTGCCGGCGATACAGTTGAACGTTTGACGATGGAAGAACGGATGACGCTGTGCAATATGGTGATTGAAGCTGGCGGTAAAAACGGCACGGTTGCGCCGGACAAAACTACGTTTGATTACGTTACTTCGCGGACTGATAAACCCTTCGATTCATTTTACAGCGATGGGGATGCTAAATTTTATAGCGATCGCACCTACGATGTCACCCAATTAGAACCAGTCGTCGCCAAACCGCACTCTCCCGACAACCGCGACTTAGCGCGCAACTGTCGCGATGTCAAGATCGATCGAGTTTACATCGGTTCCTGCACCGGCGGCAAAACCTCCGACTTTCTAAATGCCGCCCGCATTCTCAAAGGAAATCAAGTCAAAGTTCCGACGTATTTAGTACCAGCAACTCAGAAAGTTTACGAAGATTTGTTTGTCACAAAATACGATGGTCAAACGCTTTCGGAAATCTTCTTAGCTGCCGGCTGCATTGAACCTGCCGCGCCTTCTTGCGCCGCTTGTTTGGGCGGGCCGAAAGATACTTTTGGGCGGATGAATGAACCAGAAATTTGTGTATCTACAACTAACCGGAATTTCCCCGGCCGCATGGGGAATAAAGAAGCGCAAGTTTATCTCGCTTCGCCTTACACGGCGGCGGCTTCGGCGCTGACTGGGTATGTCACCGATCCGCGCGAATTCCTGTGTTAGAAGTTGTTAGCGATGTTTAGAATCTTAGATCCTCCACTTCTTAAAGAAGTCGAGGATCTGGGTATTCTGTTTTTTTAGATGGGTTTACCGATCGCTGAACGTGACAGCGATCGGCTAGTTAGAATAAAATAACAATAACTATCTAAGCAGATGAGCGGTAAAATACATAAGTATGTCATTGTTCGTTAAACGTCGCAATTCGCTTGCGCTTATGATAGCTTTACATTCTGTTGCATACCAAAGTTTATTGCACCTACCTACTTATCTCAAATCTAAAAACTCATGATAAATCATAATATTTTTCGTAAGGTGGTCACCACAGTTGCCCTAATTGTTATTACCCTATCATGCAGTTCAACCAAAATAGTAACTCAAGCACAGAAAAAAGCAGAAAAGCTACAGCCACAGGTTGCTTACGACGATTTAATCGTTGACCCTGAATCAGAATATATTATGATTCCCGTTATCCTATCTAGCGATGAAAAAAAATATGGACACAATCCTATCTCATCAAAATTAAGTTTGTCAAGGGGCCGTCGTATGATTGGTTATAATATGATTTTTTATAACAAAACTAACGGAGAATCTAATATTCTATTAAATAGAAAAGCGTTAATATCTAAATTTGAATATTTGCCAGGTAAAAAAGATATAGAAAATCCCAGCGATCAAAATGAACAAACAAATCAACCGAAGCAAAATCCCTCCAAAAAAGTATCCAGCAAGCCTCAGAATCAATTGCTGTTGTTTCATATCATAGATAGCGACACAAATGCTGATGGCAAACTTGACGATGCAGACGCGATCGTTGGATATTTATCTAACTTGGCAGGCAAATCGCTTCAGGCAATCACTCCGCCCGATACCCAGTTAATGAGTTGGGTATTTGATAAAAAGAGCGGCGGGATTTTTGTTACAATTAGAAAAGACTCCGATGGCGATCGCAAATTTACCGAAAAAGATGATATCGATTTTGTCCGAGTTAATGTCAGCAAACCCAATGTTGGCAAAGAGATAATCGACGGTAAAACTCGTCAAAAATTGCAAAAAAATATTCTTAGTTCAAAGTAAACATAAGGTGCACACCCTACTTGAATTGACAGGAGATTTACTTTGAAAACACTATTTTTGGCTTGGCAAAGCCCGGACAGCGGTTCTTGGTTTCCGATTGGTCGATTGACATTTAACGGTAAAGAATACCAGTTCAATTATACAAATGGTGTTCTAGAAGCGAAACTCAAGTGCGGGTTTCTGCCTTTGCCATCTTTCCCGGATTTCCATAATGTTTACACTTCACAGAAACTGTTTGCGTTGTTTTCTAATCGAGTGATGGCCCGATCGCGCCCTGAGTACCCTGAATTTGTACAGTGGTTGAATATCCCTGAACACGAACATGACCCAATTGCTTTATTGGCGCGCAGCGGAGGCAAACGGGCAACTGATAAATTTGAGGTATTCCCTTGTCCCGAACCCGATGAAAATGGACGTTACTTTATCCATTTTTTTGCAGATGGACTGCGATACCTTTCAAAGTCGGCAATTGAACGGATTAATCGGCTTAAAGTGGGCGAACTTTTGTATTTAGCCCACGAATTTAAAAATCCGCGCGCTTCCCGTCTGCTTCTGTGTACTAAAGATCACTGGATTGTTGGCTATTGTCAGCGCTATCTTGTGGATGATATTTTTGAAATTATTTCGCAGCATCCAGAATTGGTTCGCGTACAAGTCGATCGCGTCAATCAACCCCCAACGCCGCTACAGTTCCGCTTGCTATGCAAGATGACTGCCGATTGGCGAGACTTTCGCCCCTTCCAAAGTCGGATGTACCAGCCGATTAGCAATGATGTTTTAGCTGCAAGTGCGATCGGATAATCAGCAACAATAAGTAAAATTACGATCGCAGAATTAGGGAAGAAGTCAAGTTAATTGTTGTGAATTGAATACAGAAGATTGCACAATTTATACAAATAATTAGCTTGATCTTGACATTTTTTACATAATGGAGTATGTTTGAGCTAATTTATCGATTCCTAATTTCGCATTCTCAGTTAAGTCCATACAATTTGTGAAAATTAGAGCTACAGATTGCTAATGATTTTGATTAGTCTTGTTGCGCTAAGTGAAACAAATTCGAGTTCTAATTTTTATATTGAGAACTCGTATGGGTGTGAAATTAACCGATTAGAAAATTGAGACAATTGTGAGTATGAACAAAAAAATAAAGATTGGGGTTGCTGAAGCTTTTGGTACTTTTGTGTTGGTATTAGGTGGATGTGGCAGTGCGGTTTTAGCTGGAGATAAAATCGGCTTTTTGGGAGTTTCGATCGCCTTTGGTCTATCCCTCTTAATCATGGTTTATACCATCGGCCCTATCTCTGGATGCCACATTAATCCGGCGGTAAGTATCGGTTTAGTAGTTGCGAAACTGATCGATGCTGTTTTGCTTCCTTATTATATAGGAGGTCAGATTGTAGGCGGAATTTTAGGCGGTCTGGTTTTGTATATGATAGCATCAGGAAAACCAGGCTTTGATGCGGCTGCTTCTGGATTTGCCTCTAACGGTTTTGCAGAACATTCTCCCACGGGTTACGGACTTTTGGCAGCAGCTTTGACGGAAATTGTACTAACTGCTTTTCTGTTATTTACCATCATGGGTACTACCCATCCCAAATATCCCGTCGGTTTGGGCGGAATTCCCATCGGCTTGATGCTGGTGTTGATTCATTTAGTCGGAATTCCCATAACCAATACTTCAGTTAACCCAGCTAGAAGTATCGGTGTCGCACTTTTTCAAGGCGGATGGGCAATCCAACAGTTATGGGCGTTTATTGTATTCCCTGTGATCGGTGGAATTATCGGCGTTTTGGCTTATAATTTCATTAAACCCACTCTGGAAGAAATTTGAGCGAAAATCATAAATAAACCGGGTTTATTGAATTTTTTAGGGTGGTAGAATTCATCCGGCAACTTAAGAAACCCGGTTTGTCGATCGCACAACTTGATAAAATTGCAAGTATATTGCAAGTATTCGGTAAATAGGTGCCATGATTACGATCGTGATGGGAGTCTCAGGTTCTGGCAAAACTACTGTTGGCAAGTTGCTGGCGCAATCTCTCAATTGGGATTTCAGGGATGCCGACGATTTTCACCCATCAGCTAATATCAATAAAATGAGTCGGGGCATTCCTTTAGAAGATGCGGATCGCCTTCCTTGGCTATTACAATTGCAAGCTACAATAGACAGGTGGCTGTTAGAAAATAAAAATGTGGTTTTGGCTTGTTCTGCTTTAAAAACATCTTACCGCGAAATGCTCTACCGAGACCAACAGCGGATGAAGATAGTTTATCTAAAATGTTCTTTTCAGCTATTAGCCACCAGGTTAAAAACTCGCGAAAACCACTACATGAAAGCAGACTTGCTGTTAAGCCAGTTAGACAGTCTCGAAGAACCTGAAGATGCAATTATCATAGATGCTTCGCAGCCACTAGAGTTAATCGTGCGCCAAATTATATCATGTCCGATCGATCGCCCATAATACCATTGCCGGGGCGGGTTTTTGAGATTGTCCGTTTTTGGCAAATATTATTAGTGAACCCGCCCCTACAGGAATCAGGGTAATCGATCGGACATGATATGATGTGCGGTTAATTGCCCCCAATAAAACCTATAATACTAAATCGAGCTTAAATACCAGTTTATTTCTTAGTCCCTCTTAACTAGGGCAAGAATTTGTATAGTAGCTATTTCAAACGGCGAGTCTTAGCGAGGGTTTTTAACTCGGATTTAGTATAACAGTATTTTTTTCCTAGCAACCGAGTTTATGAACCAAAATTAGCCCCCTTTCCGTTTCCAGACTGATAGGTTGGCGGCCCTAATTTTTGTACAAATATAAGAAAGCTTCTACTTCAGCCGCAGTAGGTTGAGATATAATTGCCCCCGGTTTCATCGCTGTCATCGCACCTACCGCACTGGCATAAGTTACAATTGTTTGGGCTATTTTGGGGTCGGCTAAATTCTTAATTCCATGCTTGCACAACTGTCGCACAAAACCAGCCAGAAATGCGTCGCCTGCACCTGTTGTATCCTCAACATCTACTGTAAATGCGGGGATTTTTCCTTCATTTTCCGAGATACAATAGGCGCAACCTTTCTCGCCCGCAGTCACCAAAACGCCTTCTACGGAATCGAGACGGTAGGTAATTGCTCCAGCATCGGTAGTGTCAAACAACCATTCGGCTTCTTCCTCAGATAACTTGACAAAATCAACTTTTTTTAATATTTTTCTAATGCGCGCTTTTGCTTCGTCTGGATTTGGCCAAAACACGGGACGCCAATTGATGTCAAGTATAATTTTAACGTCGTAGTGTTCTGCTAGTTCGATCGCTCGGACGATCGCCTCTCGACTTTCAGGATAAGCTAATTCTAAAGTACCTAGCACTAAATATTCGGCATTTTCAAACAGCACTTCGGGTAGTTGTGCAGCGAGGAGGCGGGTGTCGGCAAAATCCGCAGTATCAAATTTGCCAAAACCGGCAAAATTTCGATCGCCCGCTTCATTCCGCAAGACATAAACTTGCCGCGTCGGCGCACTTGGATGTCGCTGCAATCCAGCAATATCAACCCCTACTTCTTGCAATACCTGCACTAGAGAATTACCCAATTCATCCCCACCTACAGCCCCGATAAATCCCGCCGCCGTCCCTAATTTAACCAAAGCACAGGCAACATTAGCAGGAGCACCGCCGGGATATGCCGTCCAAGATTCTACCTCTTCGAGAGATACTCCTGGTTTGTCTGCTAAACAATCAAATAAAACTTCACCCAGACACAGAACGCGAGGATAAGTCATGTCTATTTTAGATTTTAGATTTTAGATTTTAGACCAGCAGTAGACAGCTCAAGAATTATTTTTAACCGATCCCAGAAAAATTGCAAGCTATATTTTAATAGCTGCTCCTATAATACCAGACTTATTGATACTGGCAGTTACTCGCTCAACGCACAAGTGCAGTGCGGCGTATCAGTTGTTTTACCTGAAAACATCTGCGGGTTTGGCCCGGATGTCAGATGCGCGCAGGTAAAGGGCTCACCCGCCACCGGAAGGGTGCCAGCAGTGCAAGTCGGTGCGCGTCATGCTGTGTCAGCGCTGAGTTTGCACTCTTGGCGATTCTGCAGGCGAGTTGGTGCTTCGGGCCCGAAAGAGTAGCACAGCAAATTTAATTTTCTCTTCATACTCGATCCCTCATCCTTTAGAATTGTAGATAGGTAAATATGCAGACATAGGAAAAATTTATGAGTGGGATTGTCTCTGGGACCCCTGTCACCCTTTCGGACAGAGAATTGCAAGTGGTAGAGTTAGTAGCAGCGGGATTGACTAATGAGAAAATCGCCGAAAAGTTAGAGATTAGCAAGCGTACAGTTGACAACCACATTAGCAATATCTTGAACAAGACGCGGGCTGACAATCGAGTTACGCTTGTACGCTGGGCTTTGCAGTGGGGAAAGGTATGTTTGGACAATATTAACTGCTGTCCTCTACCGCGGCCGATCGATAAAGAAGTATCTTAAGTAGGGATTTTGGTTGGGGACAGGCAAAGAAATGATGCAAACGGCACAAGAAAAACAACTCCGCTATCAAATTCAAAGCCCTGGATTGCCGCTGGCGGTGTATCGCGAAGTGGCGATCCATTTGCGTCAAGTTGAAGGGGTGCAAACCGGTTTAATTCCGCAGCAGTCGCAGCGGTTTGATTACTACGACAGCCAAGTTGGGGGTTTGTGGATACAGTATCCTGAAGGGTTCGATTTGGCAGGTCGCGAGCGGGTCGATCGCATTTTGGCTTATTATGGCGATCGTTACGGAGCCTGGGAATTATTAAGTCATTAGTTATTGGGAATTGTTAGCTGTTGACTGTTGACTGTTAACTGTTGACTGTTAACTTTTAACTTTTAACTAATAACTAATGATTAATGACTACTGACTACTGACTACTGACTACTGACTACTGACTACTGACTACTGACTACTGACTACTGACTAACAAAATGAGTGCAATTAAAACTTTACCGGGAACGCGGGATATTTTGCCCGCTGAAATTCAATATTGGCAAAATATAGAAGAAGTCGCTAGAACCATTTTAAAAAAAGCGGCTTATCGAGAAATTCGGACGCCAATTTTTGAACAGACATCTTTATTTGAACGCGGCATCGGAGAAGCTACCGATGTCGTGGGCAAAGAAATGTACACTTTTAAGGATAAGGGCGATCGATCGACAACTTTGCGTCCAGAAGGCACCGCCGGAGTAGTCCGAGCTTTTATTGAACACAGTTTGTACGCGGCTGGTGACGTGCAGCGTCTCTGGTATGCTGGACCGATGTTTCGCTACGAAGGCACGCAAGAAGGAAGACAGCGGCAGTTCAATCAAATTGGCGTGGAAGTCTTGGGGAGTGCGAATCCTCGTGCGGATGTCGAAGTAATTGCGATCGCCACCGACATCCTGCAAATCCTCGGTTTAAAAAATTTGCGCCTCGATATTAATTCTGTCGGAAATAAGCAAGACAGACAAAATTACCGACAAGCTTTGATAGATTATTTTACACCGCACAAAGACGAATTAGACGCGGATTCTCAAGATCGCTTGACTCGCAATCCGCTGCGGATATTGGACAGCAAAAATCAGCGCACTCAAGAAATTGTAGCTGGTGCGCCGAGTATTTTGGACTATTTGGGAGAGGAATCGCGAGATCACTTCGAGCAAGTGCAGCTTATGCTCACAAATTTAGGAATTAGCTATCAGTTAAATCCCAGATTAGTGCGCGGTTTAGATTACTATACCAACACCGCATTTGAAATTATCTCCGACGATTTGGGAGCGCAAGCAACAGTTTGCGGAGGCGGCCGCTACGACGGTTTAGTAAAGGAATTGGGCGGCCCAGATACGGCGGCAGTCGGTTGGGCAATGGGTATCGAAAGGTTGATTATCCTGCTGCAAAAGTTGCAACCTTTGCCCGCGCCAAAGTTAGATTTCTATTTGGTATCCAGGGGCGATAAAGCTGAACAGCAATCGGTATTGTTAGCTCAAAAATTGCGAAGTGCCGGGTTTAGTGTAGAGATAGATTTGAGTGCTAGTCCTTTCAAGAAACAGTTTAAAAGAGCCGACAGAAGCGGTGCAGTTGCGTGTTTAGTTTTGGGAGATACGGAAGCTGAAAACGAGACGGTACAATTGAAGTGGTTGGCGACTGGTGAACAAAGTGCGATCGCCCAATCAGAACTACTAGCAATGACAAACGAGCTACAGCAGAAGATAATTGCTGCATATTAAGTCCGGCAGGGAATGAATTCCCTGCCTCAAAGCTAAAGTCCTCTTCAGAGGACTAATTATTTTAACAGTCTTCTTCTCAGTCCTCTTCAGAGGACTTTAGCTATTAGCCAGGGGTTTCAACCCCTGGCGGACTGTCGGCTTAAGTCGTTACTAATTGGCTCTGCCCGGTAACGCAGATCCAGAGGCTCGGCCTCGTCATTAAGCCATTAACATTAATCCCAAAAACCAAGAGATATAATTTAAGCATTAAAACATTTAACCTCTGATAAACTATGTCTGTAGCAACTAAAAACCCAGAAACAAAACTCACAATCACCTGGCCGCTGCTACCAGAAAATTGTCAACTACCAGACGACCCCGTAGAAGACGAAAGCCAACCATTATTAGCCGCCGCTTTGCGCCAGCCGCTAACAGCATTTCCTGAATTAATCCAGGATGCCTTAATTGTTTCCAACTTTGCCTTGTGTGCAGGAATAAGTTTCCCAGGTTCAAGCAGCGACGAACAGCGCATTATCTGCAAAGCACCAGATTGGATGTACGTGAAACCCGTCAATCCAAAAAATGTCTCGCAAGTCCGCCGCAGTTACACGCCGCACACAGAAGGAACCATCCCTCAACTCGTGATGGAATTTCTTTCAGAAACCTATGGAGAAGAATACTCCGTTGAATTTACCTCGCGGGTGGGAAAGTGGTATTTTTACGAGCAAGTAATCAAAGTCCCCCGATACGTCATATTCCGAGCCAAAACAGCTCATTTAGAAGTTTACGCTTTAGAATCAGAGCACTACAACTTGCAAAAACCTGATGAAAACGGACGTTATTGGATACCGGGATTAGACTTGTTTTTAGGAATGTGGGAAGGAACGCACGAAGGAAGGACAGGCTGTTGGTTGAGGTGGTGGAATCCTGAAGGCAAGTTGTTGCTTTGGTCTGAGGAAAGAGCCGATCGCGAAAGCCTCCGCGCTGAAAAATTGGCCGAAAAATTGCGTCAAGCGGGGATCGAGTTAGATGATGAAGAGTGAAATATCAATTGATGAGTCGAGTTCGATCGTGTTTTGGTATGATGACACTCTTGTGGTGCCGGCATCCAGCCCGCCCTTGGCTAACTTTGCACTCCTATGTTAATAGAACGTCTCCAGCCGATCGCCTGGGCAAAAAAACCGCGACTCATATCCTTATTTTCTGGTTGCGGCGGCATGGATTTGCCATTCCACCAAGCCGGATTTGAGGTAGTTTGGGCGATCGACTCCAACAAATACGCCTGCAAAACATTCAGCAGAAACATCGCCGATGTCATCATCAACGACAGCATAGAAAATATAGACATTGCACAAGTTCCCGAAGCAGAAATATGTATAGGAGGGTTCCCCTGTCAAGATTTCTCCCTGATTTGGAAGCGCCCCGGACTTGAAGGAACCAGAGGCAATTTATATACATACTTTCTCGATTTTGTCAATAAAAAAAAGCCCAAAGCTTTTGTAGCAGAAAACGTCAAAGGCTTATTAAGTGCCAACAATTATCAAGCAATAAAACAAATAATTTCTGATTTTGAAAGTATAGCTCCCGGCTACTTAGTTAAACCCAAACTATACAACTTTGCGGATTACGGAGTTCCGCAATTTCGGCAAAGAGTGTTATTAGTTGGGATTCGGATGGATACAGGATTTAACTTTGTGCATCCTCAGCCAGAATACGGTCAAAATCGCAAAAATCCCTATCGAACTGCGGGCGAAGCACTCAAAAATGTGGAAGCAGTTCTTGACAATAACCAACATCATAAAATTCAAGCCCGCACCGTTGAAATTTTAAATCGAATTAAACCGGGAGGCAATTTCTCTGATATTCCCAAGGATAGTCCATACTATGTCAAAGGCATGATCAGTCACGTTTATCGCCGAATTCATCCTGATAAACCATCATCGACAATCATTGCTGGTGGAGGCGGCGGAACTTGGGGTTATCATTATTTAGAACCGCGTTCTTTGACAAATCGTGAAAGGGCAAGATTGCAAACATTTCCCGATGATTTTGTTTTTGAAGGTTCTACGACTGAAGTACGGAGGCAGATTGGAAATGCAGTGCCCCCGCAGGGAATCGCTGCTGTTGTTGAGTCTTTGATTCCGCTATTTAAGGGGGATTATCCGCAAGTGGATTTATATGAAATGAGTAAAAAGTTGCAGGGGATGTCTATTCAAGAACGATTAAAATGGGCTGAATAAGAGGTGTCCGAGCAGAGTTGGGAGTTAATTTAAAAGTGTGGTATAATCAAAATACCTGAGTCAGACGAAGCTTAAATCTTATGTCTAAGTCAGGTTATATATTTTTATTTATCGATGCCTGTAAACTTAATCATTGCTGGCGTGAACAAAAACTTAACTACAGGAAACCCCTCTAGAAACACACCTCATTACGAGTATCCCGAAGGCATACCTGAGTGCCATGCGGACATCGTAGAGGAACTACAGACGAAAGTTCAAGATATTCGGTTGATCCATATCCAAAAAGGAGATTCAAATAAAAAAAATCGTTCTGGCAATGCTGCTGTTGTCAAGTTGGAGATCCCGACAGGCAAAGTCTATAACCTAGAAGCTACCAGCAAGCGAGATCCTCTAAATATTCCAGGTGAAGAGGATGGACCAAAGTTGTTTTTTGAGCCAAGGCTTAACAGAATAGCATCCTGCAACAACAAAGAACACGCGGAGTACAAGCTTTTCAATAAAATTTCAGAAGAGTTAGAAAGAGATGATCTTTCCTTGGATGCAGAAGGAATACTCTACCTCTACACTGAGAGAGATATGTGTTCTGGCTGCAACATTACTTGTGATGAGGACTTTAAGATGAGGTTCCCGAATATTCAAGTGATTATCTTCTACGAACGTCCATATCCGTAGACATATCAGTATAGACAGCCAGTAAAGGCTATCAAGGCTTTACTGGCTTCTGTACCCAAAGTAAAATTGAGGTGATATGAAGGTGACAATGAACTGGCTCATAGTTTATGATTAATGAAAAACATAAGGAGGGACAGTCAATGATCGAGTTTGACATAGGCTACTACAGAAATTTTCAATTGCCCAGCAACTCAGATATTCCTGAGCAATTACAGGAAACTCTTCACAGGGTTTGGGAAAGAAAGTATCGTGATTTATACGAAACGGGTGGAAAATACAATGTAGAAGAAGCTTTTGTAGAAGTAATGACAGCTTTTGGAATGCCTAATGATGCAATATCCCATCAGCGATGTGTCTACATGGCTTATGGAATAGCATTAGCAGCTAAACCGACCATTAAACATTACTTTCCTGAAGAACACAAGGCTGATATCGTTGAAGGAATTGTATCTTGTTGGCTGAAGGAGGGTTGTGAAATCCCAGAAACTTGGGCAGATACGTTGTTTCCTCATATCGACAAAATTGGAAAATATCAAGCTACTGACGAAGCTTATAATATCTTCTACGGCTTGCTGCAAACACTCAACACTAAAACAGCCTATAATGCCATCTTAGATATTATGTATGATGCCATTACTGGTGATGCCATTACTGGTTTTACCGAAGCCAGACGAGATATGTTTAATTGGTGGTTGATTGAAGTGATTCCTGCTGCTTATTGTTTAAAGCTGCCATCTACTTTATATTCTGGAAAATGGGAATTTCCGCCACTGAGTCAGCTTGTGTAATCGATATAAGCAAATAGATCGAATAACTAATCAGGCACCATCAAACCCTTCAATATTCTCCCCTTTTCCTCCTCCCTCAACCCCTTACACTGCACCAAAACCCCAAAACCCCCCAAACCCATCGGATCGATCAATTGATGCAAAGCCTCCCGGCGCCGCAAAAACGTTGCCACATCCAATACTTCCGCATCATTTGTAGACAGAGAAGCAATACGATCGCCCAAACCCAACGCCATCAAAAACAAAGCCTGCTGAGTAAACCCTACCACATCCAAACCGCACAATTCACCCTGCCTTTCCAACGCCGTAAAATTAACATGAGCCGTTAAATCCTGCCGCCCCACATTAATATAAGGATTGCTATGATATCGGTGGCGATAATAACACTGTAGCGTCCCCTCCCTGCGCCTCGGATTGTAATAGCGGTGCGCCGGATAACCGTAATCAATAGTTAACAAATATCCCCGCTGCAACTTTTGAGCAACTGTACTCATCCAGTCCAAAGCCGCCAAATTCACCTCACTGCGATAACCATCCCCGTAAACACTCGCAGACAAATCGATGCCCACCAAATCCAAATATTCGGCCATTTTAGGGGTGGAAACTTCGCCAATTACTTCAACAAATTTTATCTCTTCTTGTTCATTTTTGGGCGTTTCTGCGGCAACGTAAATCTCCCTAACTTGCCCTTCTTCTAGAATAAATTGATGCACGGGTAAAGCATCCACTAACTCGTTAGAAAAGAAACAACCGACAATTGAGTTATTAACTATCTCATCCCAATTACACCAGTTAATACACTTGATATGGGCTAACCTTTGCCGCTGTTCCGCTTGGAGTACAGGGGAAAGTTCAACAATAATGTATTCTAAAATATGAAAGAAATCGGGATATTGTATTTGCAGATATTGCAGCACATTTTCGGCAAAATTTCCCCGCCCAGCGCCCATTTCTACGATCGCGAAGTTTTGAGGTTTGCCTAGAATTTCCCACATTTCCACAAACTGATCCGCCAAAACCTCCGCAAAATCAGCACCCCAGTGAGACGACGTGATAAAATCGCCTTGTTTGCCGATCGACTGGCGATCGCTATTATTATAATATCCGTGCTGCGGATGATATAATGCCAAATCCATATATTCAGCAAAAGTAATACGCTGCTGGGGACTGGCGGCAATTCTTTCGCAGATTAAAGCGCAGAGTTCTGGGTTGCTGTCATTGATATCTGATTGCTGGAATGTCATAATTTATGGAATCAAAGTTGATTTTATTTTATTTTTGAAATAAAGATTTTTTTCACCGCAGAGGGCGCAGAGGACACAGAGGAAGAGAGAAGAGAGAGATTTTGATTATTGATATCATATCATTTTGAAGCCGATCGCAAACTTGAGATTTGACATGGCAAATTTTCGATCGCTGTGATAAGCTAGCCTTAGATTTTAAATATAATGCTTCTTTATGATACCACCAGAATCTTGTTTAGAAGAGTTCAAAAAATCGAGCCACTTATTACCAGATTATGTAGTCATATTTAATTTAGCAGATACAAAAAGACGCGGTATTTACTTAGGTCACAGAGGCGTAGACAAGGATATAATCGCCTTTGATAATTTGTTAAAAAGTTGTATTTCTTCACAAAGATGCAAAAGAGTTCACTGGGATCTATGGATCGGTTGTCTTGCTGAACGGCAACTCAATAACATTCCAGGTTTGATAGGGAATTACGCACAAGAAGTTCCTATATTTGCAGGGTGGGAATGCAGGGCGATCGACCCCAACGGAAATCGAATATTTATTGAAGAAAAAAGAAATGTTTTAATCAGTCGCGCTGTCCGCTGCGGCTATTTGTGGGTAGAAAATGCTAATGAATTAATTATCAAAGTCAATGAATTAGTCGAGCGAGTACATCGTTTACCTGTCAATACATTTACTTCCCTAGAGTCAGAGGTAGCTGTTACTTTACCCAGATGGCGGTGTGTCCCCGCTGAAATTTTATCTTTAACTGAGTATTGTCCGTACTGCAAAGGCACAAACTTTGACTGGTCAGGAGGAGCTGATGATTGTTCTGAGGGTATTTGTACGCAGTGCGGAACCGAGGTAGATTTTCGTTACTGTTAATCTATACACTCCCAGACTCATGGGTAGTCAGAAACCGGGTTTTTACGAAAATTTTTCGTTGTAGCCGACAGTTGAAGTGAAAAACCCGGTTTCTTTGGTATTATGCGCCCAGGACTGTATATGATTCAAAAAAGTAGCGATCGCACTTTTTAGCAAACAGCCCAAAAATGCGATCGCCCTTTTCCTTCTACCTGTCAACCGAGCCCATAATAATGTCGATACTCCCCAAAATTGCCACCAAATCCGCAATCTTCACGCCGCGCACAATGTGAGGCAAAATCTGCAAATTATTAAAATCCGCAGCCCGAATCTTCCAGCGCCAAGGAAACACACTATCATCCCCGATAATATAAATCCCCAACTCACCTTTGCCACTTTCGACGCGGACATAATGTTCGCCCTTGGGAATCTTAAAAGTCGGCGCCACTTTTTTGCCAATAAACTGATAGTCAAAACCATTCCATTCAGATTTTGGCCCGCTTTCTAAGCGCTTCGCTTCCAAATTCTCGTAAGGGCCGCCGGGGAGTCCTTTCAAGGCTTGATAGATAATCTTAACCGACTCGCGCATCTCCCGAATCCGTACTAAATACCGGGCTAAACAATCGCCAGCAGCTTCGGTACAGACTTCCCAGTCGAAGTCGTCATAACATTCGTAATGGTCAACTTTCCGCAAATCCCAATTTACGCCGGAACCGCGCAACATGGGGCCGGAAAGTCCCCAGTTAATCGCTTCGTTGCGAGAAATAGTACCCAAGCCTTCAATCCGGCGGCGGAAAATTGGATTGTTGGTAATTAAACGTTCGTATTCGTCAATTTTGGGAACGAAATAATCGCAGAAATCTTGGCACTTATCTACCCAACCGTAGGGCAAATCGGCGGCGACTCCGCCGATGCGGAAATAGTTATTATTCACCATGCGATAACCTGTGGCTGCTTCCCACAAGTCGAGAATGGGTTCGCGATCGCGCATAGTATAGAAAAAAGGAGTTTGCGCCCCCACGTCCGCCAAAAACGGCCCTACCCACATCAAGTGGTTAGCAATCCGGTTCAACTCCAGCATGATTACCCGAATATAACTAGCCCGTTTGGGGACAGCAATATTCGCCAACTTTTCCGGTGCATTCACTGTCACCGCTTCGTTAAACATCCCCGCAGCGTAGTCCCAGCGGCTAACGTAGGGCACGTACATCACGTTGGTGCGATTTTCGGCAATTTTTTCCATCCCGCGGTGCAGATAGCCCAAAACTGGCTCGCAGTCCACCACATCTTCCCCGTCCAGGGTGACAATTAACCGGAGTACCCCGTGCATTGAAGGGTGGTGCGGCCCCATGTTGAGCACCATCGGTTCGGTTCTAGTCTCAATTCTTGACATAATTAAATGAATTAATGATTACTGACTATTGTTGATTTTTGTTTCGCTTTTATGATTATGAAGGATATCGAGCTCTCTGAGAAGGAGACCCTTGGATCGGATGTCAGTATTGACACCTATCACGTTCCAGTTTTGGGTCAAGAATTAATTGCGGGTTTGGCTGTGCGTCCAGGCGGACACTATTTGGACGCGACGCTTGGGGGCGGCGGACACACGAGTTTGATTTTAGCGGCGGCGCCAGATGTTACAGTGGTGGCGATCGACCGCGACGAACAAGCCATCGGTTTTTGCCAAGCCCGATTTGCCAACTCGCCCGTTGAGTTTTGGCACGGCAACTTTGCTGAATATCAGTCCCCAGATGCCGAATTTGATGGTATCATAGCAGACTTGGGCGTCAGCTCTGCTCAGTTCGATACACCGGAACGGGGATTTAGTTTTCGCCACCCAGCTCAACTAGATATGCGTATGAACCAGCAGCAATCTTTGACGGCAGAAGAGATTATCAACCACTGGGAAGAAGTTAAACTAGCAGATATTATTTACAAGTACGGCGAGGAGCGACTGTCGCGGCGCATCGCGAGGCGGATTGTGCAAAGCCGTCCTTTTCAAACTACAACAGAACTTGCAGGGGCGATCGCCTCCAGCTTCCCCCCCAAGCAGCGCAACGGCAGAATTCATCCGGCCACCCGCACTTTCCAAGCTTTAAGGATAGCTGTCAACTCCGAACTCGCTTCTTTAGAAACTTTCCTCAACCTTGCGCCAAGGTGGTTAAAACCAGGGGGGAGAATCGGAATCATTACATTTCACAGTCTCGAAGACCGACCAGTCAAGCACCAACTCAGAGGAACACCCAATTTGCAGGTACTGACAAAAAAGCCGATCGTGCCACAATCCGAAGAAGTCGCTAGAAATCCCCGCTCTCGTTCTGCTAAGCTCAGACTGGCAGAAAGAATAACTTGATTCGGCAGTAGTAATATGCTTGCTGCAAAAAGTTCAGAGATTAGGGAGACTTGGATGCAGCAATCAAGTACGATTCGGCAAAGATGTAGGGAATAGCGCCAACAACCCACCACTAACCCTCCGGGTACAGTGGGGCTTGAAATACAGCCGGTGTTGACCAGACTTAGGTAGCAATACCTGCGTTAGTAGTAAGTGTTAAATTTCACACCGAGGACAGTACCCAGCTAGTTAAGAACTCTGCAATCAGAGCATTAATTAGCAGTTTTGAATGCTGGTGTGTTTAGAAAAGTACCGACTGCTAACAAGGTCATTGCTCGTATCACAGCGTCAGTAACGAGCGGGCTAAAGCCACGCTCGCTTGTAAGAGAAATCAAACAAGCTGTACTGACCAGCTATCGCCTTAACAGGCTACGTTATTTAGGTCATGACACCCGCTTGATGCGAAGCTAGTCCCCTGCCCTGTCGCTAGTAGTTAAACAGTCTTAAAGTCACGCTCGACAGTGCTGCCAGCCGGCGCAAGCCTCTATAACATTGGCGAAGCTAACTTTACCCCAGAAATGGGAGATTGAGGACAACCATATCCTCACGCCTTGGGGCAACCATACCCCTCTGCCCCGCGAGGGGATTCAAGGCGATTGAAATCGCCGGGTCGTTTTCCTCTCAGGACTAAAGTCTCGGAGCTTCCCACTTACCGAGTATTTTTTGTGAAAGCTGACTGGGGAATTTTCCCTATTGAAGCGGCCTACCGAGGCGGGTTACAGTATCGAAAGCCTCTCATCTGTGCGAACAGATGGTGCGAAAGGAATGCTCACCTTGAGGTAAAACGGGTTTCTTTAACTCAACTTGACGTAACTGATATGTTGCATATATCCAGCCCCCCTTTTCCTCCCGCCACCTTGCTGATTACAGCTATGGTGGGGGTTTTCAAGGGGGAAGAAAGATGAGTCGGGGAGATGGAAGCAAGCTGAAACTGATGGTAGTCGATGACGAACCTGACAACTTGGATTTATTGTACCGGACGTTTCGACGCGACTTTCAGGTTTACAAAGCAGATAGCGCCCTCAGCGCCCTGGAAGTTCTAGACCAACAGGGCGAGATGGCGGTGATTATATCTGACCAGCGGATGCCAGAAATGAATGGCACCGAGTTTTTGGGGAAAACAGTCGAGCGATTTCCCGATACGATTCGGATTCTGCTAACGGGATACACAGATGTTGAAGATTTGGTCGAGGCCATCAACTCAGGTCAAGTGTTCAAATACATCACCAAACCGTGGAATCCAGAAGAACTCAAATTGGTGATCAATCAAGCCTCAGAAACTTACAAATACTACAAGCAGCGCAGCGTTGCACTGCGTCGCGCTTTACGCAAGGAATCTCTGTTCAATGAGGTAATGAGCGTGATTCGCGGGTCGCTAGATTACTCTAGTATGGTACAAACTATTGTTCAAACCGTAGGTCAAACTTTTGAGGCAAACTATTGTATGCTGCGGCCGGTAGAGGCCGATCGACTATTGCCGAGTACCTTCCCCTACCAAGCCCAAACCTCTGAAGCCAGCAGCTTTTCTTTTGATGAAAATTTGCTGGTTCAAGCCGTAGCCAGCCGCCAAACTCAAGTCAACCCAAACAGTCGCGGGGACGGTAACTCCGTTGAGATTGCCGTGCCCCTGACTTACCAGCAAGAATTGCTGGCGGTACTCGCACTGTGCCAGATTGGTGGCACTAACCCTTGGTCGGCAGAAGAGATAGAGTTAATAGAAGGTGTAGCAGCTCAAGCTGCTCTCGCCCTGTCTCAAGCTAAGCTCTACCAGCGCACTCTGGATTTAGCCAAGCAGATGCAAAACGAGTTGGAAGTGGCTCGCCAAATCCAAACAAACTTGTTACGCCAAAGTTGGCCGGATTTTGAAACTGTCAGGGTGCAAGCTTGCTGCTATCCCGCGCGGGAAGTTGGCGGCGACTTTTTTGAAGTCTACGTCCACTCTCAAGGGGATATTTGGATAGCGGTGGGAGATGTTTCGGGTAAGGGAGTTCCGGCTGCTCTATTTATGGCCAGCGCGATTTCGGTGATGCGGCGGGAACTTTCCCAAGAAGTTTCTCCAGAGCCCGATCAAGTTATGCAGAACATGAATAGCAGTATGTCTGACGACCTGATCGGCAACAACCATTTTATTACAATGGTTGTAGCTCGTTACACTCCGTCAACGGGACACCTCGCTTTTGCTAATGCCGGTCACATTTACCCGATTGTTTGGTCTCACTCGGAGGTGAAAGCTCAAGCCGCTAGCGGTAAAACGCCAGCCGAGCCTAATTTCCTGAAAGCTCGTGGCATTCCTTTGGGGATACTACCAGTTTGGAGAGGCAAAGCAGGTACGATCGAATTAAAGTCAGGAGATGTATTTCTGCTGACGAGTGACGGAATTACTGAAGCTAGCGTGACAAGTCAAGCGGTAGCAGGGGGTGTACCAACCCGTTCTATGCTACAACAAGAAGGGCTTTGGCAACTTTTGATTCAGGAACCTGGTTCTTTCAACTTGGACAATTTGTTGGCTCACATCCGAGCTGATAATCCCGTTCAAGAAGACGACCAAACCATACTCTCTCTGGAGGTTCTTTGAATCTGTCAGCGACTCCCGACGCATAGTCGGGGGTGGGTGAGAGCCGAAAAAACTTAAGCCCTGCTTGTTGACGGCCCATAGAGTAGTCCTACAAAGGACGGTGTTATCGTCACCAGTCAAAAACCACAGTAAAAACCTAGCCGGCGATGGCGCAGCTAGTTTCCTGAATCGCTTTCCTGGGGGATTAAATACCTGTAAAGGGTTAAGGTAGAAGGCATTCGTCAGAAAAAACCAACGCTTAAAAGCCAAGGATTGAAACACAGATTTTTTATACCTCACTGCTTACAGTCTCGGTATAATTATCAATTGTTAAGGGGCTTTAAGCCCATAACAAAAGTTTTCAACTATTCTCTTAACTTCTGCCTTCTACCGAATGACGAATGCCTGATTTTTAAACAGAAAAGGCTCGTATCCCCCGATTAGCGACAAGTATTGAGGCCGAATCCATTCGGCTCGTCGTATTTCATACCTGGAAGACACAGGGTTTTCAAACTTACGGGATTTTTTTATGAATACTGAGCTTCATGTGCCAAGCGACTTGCGGTTTTTAACAATTGTTGAAAATTGGTTGCTGAGCAGTTTGGAAGTAGAGCTAGGAGAGCACGTCGATTGGCCGCGTCAGTCGAATCGTTTGCGCTTGGTGTTAGCAGAAGCCTATTCTAACGTGATCCGCCATGCTCACAAAGATCAACCCAATTTGCCCGTGTTAATTCGCTTGAATTTAAAAAATAGGGATATTGGTTTAGAAATTTGGGATTACGGTAAAGGTTACGAAATGGATACTTACAATCCCCCGAGGCCGGAAGCTAAACAGGAAAGCGGCTACGGCTGGCTGATTATGAGCAGACTTATGGATCGGGTGGACTACACTTTGCAAATAGACGGTCGCAACTGTCTCAAGTTGGAAGCGAGTTTGCCGGAAAAATCTTAATTAGTCGTTAGTCATTAGTCATTAGTCATTAATGATTGGCAAGGCACTTTTTGACTCGCTTTGGCTGTCTGTCGCACGCGCTGCGGTGACAGCCAATTTTCCGTGCAGTAGCGTCAATCGATTTGAGATTTGAGATTTGAGATTTTAGAATTGAAGCATTGACTTGCGCGAGATAAATACGTTCGGCAAGTTTCATCGGATACAGGTTTTTTATTTCTGGACGGATGAATCACGTGGCGGGTATCCTGGATGCTTTATTGTCAGCCCAAGGCGAGACTGTAAGATTGTAGGGGTACAGTCCCGATCGCACAAATACCCAAGAAACCGGGTTTTTGAACAGTTAGCGACGCTTCACCTGAGATTTGGGTAAAAAACCCGGTTTCTGCCTCAATTGCGCGCAAATAATCAAGAAACCGGGTTTTTCAACGGTTGACGGCGCTTCACTGGAGATTTGGATAAAAAACCCGGTTTCTGCCTCAATTGCGCGCAAAAATAATGATGGCTTGAGCCATTACATTCGATCGACAGGTCAAACCAAAACAAACAATTTAAATGTGAAACAGATTATCAAACATCAAATTTCGTCTGCGACCGCAGATTTAGCAATTCTTGGGGAGAAGCTAACAGTTTGACCGTGACTGAAAGGATTTTTTGGTCAGAATTGAGCAAGAACAGCCATCCGACATTAACACCAAAGGCGGAAGTTTGCACCCGGCCGCTGACCTGAACTTCTACATTGCCATCTTTTAAAATTTGGCTGACACCTTTCTGGGGTTCTAGCTGCATTCCTCGCGCTTCTTTTTTGAGATAAGTGGCGATCGAAATGTTGCCGATAATGGGATCTTCAAACGGCGCGTGCAGCACCCCGTCATCTGCAAATAAATTAGCCGTCGCGTCAAAATCGCCCGCGTTTAAAGTTTCAAAATATTGCAGTATCCCTGGCATTGTGATACCTGCAATCTTTATAGAGGTAGTTAAAATAGGTCGAGTTGTTGCGGTCATAAAACAAGTGATTTCAAATGAATGAGTATACTGTAATCATTCTCTTTGTCGCAGCAAATCCCTCAAAAGATATAAGTAGGGCTAGGAAAATAATTCTCCTAAAAAAGGAGGAACCGGAGAGGGTCGATCGCAGCTTTGGGAGCGATCGACCAAAATCAATACTACTTTCAAAAAATGCAAGTTTAGCCAACCGGCAAACTCTGATACCATCAGTCATTTCCAATCCTTCAATTATTGAATCTAAAATCTAAAATCTAAAACCTAAAATGCTATAAACCCAGACACCTAAAGGCATCTGGGTTTTTGGGCAAGCCTGTTTAACAGAGCCAACCAGAATATTCTATTTGCGGATCAAATTGAGCAATTCCTTCGGAGATGCCAACAAGTCGATCGCCACAAAGAAAATTTGACCTTGGGGATCGAGCAAAAACCGCCACGCGATGTTCATACCCACATTCGATCCGAACCAGGGAGTTTCGACTTTGCCAGTGACTTTCACTTGGCGGTAGCCATCTTCTGCGGGTTCCGATACGCCTCGCTCGGGCATCATTTTCAGTCCGACGCACTCTTCGCGCATATAGTTGAGGATAGCGTCGCGACCAACGATCGGCTTTTGGAAAGGTGGTTGCAGGGCACCTTCTTCAGCAAATAAACCGACGGCTGGGGTGAAGTCGAAGGCGTTCATGTAGTCGATGTAGCTGAGCACTGTCTGCTCGCTGATACCCTCAATTTGGGTTTTCACCCGCTCTTCTGGAGCGGTGGGAGTGCTGCGGGGGGCTGAGCGTTTGCCGTACTCTTGGTTAAAAGCAGGGTCATAGCCCATGTTAACTACGGTATTCCGAAGTACGGTAATTTGCTGACCCGGATCTAGTTGCTTGATGGTTTCGAGAACTGCGGTGGCTTCGGGAGACATTTGATAGCCGGCGGGGATCGGAGCGACAACGCCCTGTTTCATCAACTGACCCAACTCGTACCAGAAACCGAGTTTGGTGTTGACCCGCAAAGAAGTGTAAATCCGGCCAATTGTTGTGTCGGCGTTGCTGGCTAGGTCAAACATAGTTTTGCTTTGAGCAGCCGGCGACATTTGCTTGATTTCGCTCAGAATGCCTTCGACAAGGGCCATGCTGGCTACTCCCGGTGCTGCTGCGGTGATGGAAACGCCCATTTCGGTGTAGGCATACCAGAGCAAGGCTAGTTGGTCTTCAACGCTGAGTTTGTAGAACGCTTCCGTGGTAGCCGGAACAACGCTAGCAATCTCGGTGTTGGAGAAAATAGATTGAGCTGATTGAATACTAACTGCCATATGTATGCTGTGGGATTCGCTGTCGGTTTTACTTGCGTACTTGAATTAGCGAATCGAATTCTCCCTAAATTAAATTATGTAACATTTTTGACATTTTGGAGTTCAAACTTATAAATATAAAGATTGCCAAAGTATTATCAATACTGTCCGAAAATTACTCTGAAAGTTACTAGACTTATGGCACAAATTGTGCAGTGGTTTCTTACGTGATGAAAAAATCAATTAATAGCGATCGCATTAAGCAAAAAGCCCTTGAGTTGGGATTTCACAAAGTCGGGATAGCCTCAACAGACACGGATTTTGATATAGAAAAACAAAGATTGCAAGCTTGGCTGGACAAGGGTTATCAGGCGGATATGGCATGGATGGCAAACCCGAAACGGCAGGATATTCAATTGGTGATGCCAGAGGTGCAGTCATTAATATGTGTCGCCATCAACTACTACACGCCCCACCAACGCCCCGCAAATCCCCTGTGGGAGGGGGGGGACGATGCAGCGATCGAATATGCTAAAATCTCTCGCTACGGTTGGGGGCGGGATTACCATAGAATTTTGCACAAAAAACTGAAGCTTTTGGCAAATTGGGTGCGATCGCAAGGCGAGGGAATTGAAGCGCGGTATTATGCTGATACCGGACCAGTTCAGGATAAAATGTGGGCGCAGCGTGCCGGGATTGGCTGGATTGCCAAAAATGGTAATGTAATTTCGCGCGAATACGGTTCTTGGGTGTTTTTGGGCGAAATCTTGACTAATCTGGAGTTAGCGTCGGATGAGTCTCATACGGAACATTGCGGCACTTGCACTCGCTGCATAGAGGCGTGTCCGACGGGAGCAATTACTGAGCCTTTTGTGGTGAATGCCGATCGATGTATAGCCTATCACACGATCGAGAATCGAGCCGAAAAATTGCCCGACGAAATTGCATCTAATTTACAAGGCTGGGTAGCAGGTTGCGACATTTGTCAGGATGTTTGTCCTTGGAATCAGCGATTTGCTAAACCAACTGATGTTGCAGACTTTGAGCCTTATCCTGAAAACATAGCACCGACACTTGCAGAATTAGCCGACATCTCCGACGAAGAATGGAACCGCAGATTTACAGCTTCGGCGCTGCGGCGCATAAAACCCGAAATGCTGCGGCGAAATGCGAAAGCCAATCAAATTAACCCTTAAAAGTTGAGATGTTCGCGCTCAGGGTGCTTAGGGTGCACCTTACCCTATAGATAATAACCCTAGGGTGTGTACGGAGCGCCAAGAGCAAATACATTATGCAGTAAGTAATTCCCAATCTAAAATCTAAAATCTAAAATCTAAAATTGTATGCTTCCCCGTTCCTTATTTGCTATTGTCCAATGACCAAAGTAATTATTTTTGATTTTGACGGCACTTTAGCAGATACAATCGATATTCTTCTAAGCATCACCAACCGTTTGTCAGTCGAATTAGGCTTTAAATCTGCAACCAAAGAGCAAATCGCTCAACTGAGCAATTTAACTTCTTGGCAAGTCCTTCAGTATTCTGGTATTTCTATCTTCAAATTCCCGCTGTTGATTAGAATGTTGAAAGCGGAGTTACGCAGCGAAATCCCCAACATTCGTTTATTTCCGGGGATTAAAGAAGTTTTACTGGAGTTAAAAAAACAGGGATTTCAACTGGGTATTATCACATCTAATTCCAGAGAAAATGTCTTGGAATCGATGAAAAAAAATGCTTTGCAAGACACTTTCACGTTTATTTACTCTGGCTCAACTTTTGGCAAACATAAAGTTATTAATAGATGGCTAAAAACCGAACATATAAATGCTAAAGAAGTCGTTTATGTGGGAGATGAGATTAGAGATATAGAAGCTGCTCGAAAAACCGGAATTAAGGTAATTGCTGTAGGTTGGGGTTTTAATTCTGAGGAGGCTTTGGTGGCACACAATCCTGATTTTTTGATTCAAAGCCCCCAGGAATTGATAGAAATTATGAGTAATTTGCGGGAAGTATAAACTGAAATTGCCAAAAGTAAGACTCCTCGGTTGAAATCTATTCTAGACAAACTCTCGTTCCAGCAGAGAGAAACTCAAGAATAAAATGGGTATTAAAGCTTGATTTGTTATCAGCCATAATCTCTTGTATCATCTCTGGGAATACATTAGGTTAATCTCCTTCGCCCCGTTTCAGTGCTGCTAAAACTGCTTGCTGGCTAACTGCTTGGTAGATTTTGCTAAAATGCTGCTTGAGTGCGTCAGAGGCGGGCGAGGATTTGCTAGCGCTTCCTTTTCCGTCGGTGGCGATGGGAATTGGGCCTAAGATATCTAATACTGTTTCGCTGCTGGGCGGCGGTACAATTACTACTAAAGATGATTCTAGCTGCTGATTGTATTCCCAAAAGCGATCGACCTTCGGCAATTTAGCATTCGCAGTAGGGGAATTTTCACCCTTGTTTAGCTGGGTATTTTCCTCTCCTTCCGTACCCCGTCTTTGACGAAGTGCTGTCAAGATTTGCTCTTTGGTTCTCCCCCGCAGTTGAAACAGTACGAAAGGGTCTTCGCCGAAGCGATCGCCCAATAAGTAGTATACTGCACTGATGTGTTTGCAAGGGTTTTGCGGGTCAGGACAGCTACAGCGCGATCGAATATCAGATAAACTTAACGGAAATAGCGTTTTGCCGGCGGCCGCAAATACATCCTCAATATTGTGCGGCATTTCTCCTGCTAAGAGTTTAGCTGAAAAAACTGCTCTTTGCGACATATTTTCAATCACATAATCCCAATCTTCATCGCTCAATGTATCGAGTCCTAAAGAAACTTGATAGGGTTTTGGATCGGTGCCTTGAACTATGGCAATTACTTCTTGATTGGGAAATTTAATGCTGAGAACTTTTCCCTCGCGCGCGTATTGCCAGCCACGTTCTAAGCGCTTTTTGAAGCGGTAGGTATTGATTAAATCTAACCACTGTTGTGTCCACCATTCTCTGTCAATCATTCGATTTTAGATTTTAGATTTTAGATTTTAGATTTGGGAATCGGGAATTGGGAATTGGGAATCGGGAATCGGCCAAACAGGGAATTGGGAATTGGGAACCGGGCATTGGCCAAACAGGGAATTTTCCCTATCTCCTTCTCTTCCCCTCTTCATTCTTCCTTCTGGCTTCAATCGGGAATTGGGAATTGGGCATCGGGCCTTGGCCAAACAGGTAATTGGGATACTGGAGTCAATCGATTTTAGATTTTAGATTTTAGATTTTAGAATTGAAGCATTGACTTGCGCGAGATAAATTCGGGGGCTCCTTTATCGGATACAGGTTTTTTATTTCTGGACGGATGAATCACGTGGCGGGTATCCTGGATGCTTTCGGTCACAAAGGAAAAAACAGCTATCCGTGTATCCGTGACATCCGTGTCGTGCTGTTGGGAATTGGTAATTAAGCACATTATTCTTCTTCGGTTTCTATAATAGCATTGCGATCGAGGATTAGTAAATTGCGAAGTTGGTCTGTATCGAGTTCGGTGAGCCAGTTTTCGCCGGCGCTGACAACTTGTTCGGCTAGAGCTTTCTTACTTTCGATCATATCGTGTATTTTCTCCTCTAACGTACCAGTGCAGACAAATTTGTGGACTTGCACATTGCGAGTTTGACCGATGCGAAATACGCGGTCAGTTGCCTGATTTTCTACTGCGGGATTCCACCATCTGTCATAGTGGAAAACGTGGGTTGCTCTGGTTAAGTTCAAACCAGTACCACCAGCTTTTAAAGATAAAATCATAATCGGCGGGCCTTGGGGGTCGTGCTGGAAGCGATCGATCATTTCTTCCCGCTGCTGTTGCCGAATTCCTCCGTACAAGAACAAAACTTCTCGCCCTAAATGCTGTTCTAGATGCGGTTTCAGGAGTTTTCCCCATTCAGCAAATTGAGTAAAAATTAAAGCCCGATCGCCCTCAGCGAGCACCTCTTCTAACATTTCCACCAACCGCTGCAATTTCCCCGATTCCTGACTCTTAATCTCCAATTCTTTCGGCTTAGCTTCTGCTTTCACAAGAGCCGGATGGTTGCAAAGTTGCTTGAGTTTTACCAGCAAAGCCAGAATCATTCCCCGGCGCTGAATGCCTTCGGCTGAGTCTAATTCAGCTATTGACTCTTCGACTATTTTCTGATATAATGCAGCCTGTTGAGTCGCCAGCCCACAAAATACAGTCATCTCCTGTTTTTCGGGCAAATCTTGGATGATTTCTTTGTCAGTTTTCAGGCGGCGGAGGATGAAAGGCCGAACGAGCGATCGCAAAGTCTGCAAAGATTCCCTATCGCCGTATTTCTCGATCGGAATTGCAAATCGGCGCTGAAAGAAATTGCGCGGCCCCAAATAGCCAGGATTGAGAAACTCCAAAATAGACCACAATTCTTGCAGTCTATTTTCCACCGGAGTTCCCGTCAGCGCAATTCTAAAAGATGCCTCGATTTGTCGCACTGCTTGCGACTGCTTAGCCTCAGAATTTTTAATATTTTGCGCTTCATCTAAAACCAATCCTTGCCACTTAATGCCTTGAATTTCTTTAGCATCACGGAACACTAGCGCATAACTGGTAACGATCAAATTTTTTCCCTTAATTGCCGTCGCAAATACTTTGCCTTTAGCGCGTTTGTCTCCGTGGTGAACTAACACTTTTAGCGTCGGGCCAAATTTCTTGACTTCCCGCTCCCAATTGCCCAATACCGATGTCGGACAAACCAGTAATGTCGGCGCTTCTAAAGAATCTTTTTCTTGTAAATGCAGCAGGAAGGCAATTAGCTCGATCGACTTTCCCAAACCCATATCGTCCGCGAGACAAGCACCCAAACCCCAGCGTTCTAAGAATGCTAACCAGCCTGCTCCTAGCGCTTGATAAGGCCGCAATTGTCCTCGGAAACTAGCCGGAGTTGCGATCGCACTTACCGCTTGATTATCGCTCAAAGTATTCAACAATTCCTGAAGTTGACCCGTAGCCTCAAAATTCACCACAGGCAATTTCTCAATCATCTGAGAATCGCCCGACGCCAAACGCAAAGCATCCTCCAAAGAAAGAGTCATTTGCTCTTTGCGACTAGCAAAAAAAGTTTGAGCAGCCCTCACATCCGGCGCGCGCAACTCCACCCACTCGCCGTTAATTTCCACCAAAGGCGAATTCAACGCAATCAATCTGTCAAACTCTGCCTTAGAAAGGCGCTGTCCGCCGATCGTCAATTCCCACTTAAAATTTAGCAGACTTTGCAATCCCAACCCCCCCTTGCCCCCCCTTACTAAGGGGGGGTTAGTTTCTCCAGCGCCTCCCCTTACTAAGGGGGGGTTGGGGGGGGTTGTTTCCGCTTGAATGCTCAAACCCAAACGACTCGCCCAACCATCCGTCTTTGTCAAACTCGGCGGCAAAACTACGCCCAACCCGCTATCAGCAAACCGCCAAGCTACAGACTTAATAAACTCGTAAGCTTGCAGCGGATTTAATTGGCAAGATTGAGGCCGCTGTGCTTGCAAACTCGGTTCAATTAACGGATAAAGTTTCGAGGCTAAACCCAAGCCGCTGAGCAAAGTTTCTTGAGGCAATTCTATTGTCCGCCCCGCATAAGCCAAACGCTCGACAGAGTTGTTCCAAACAGTTGTCGCGTCTACCAAAAATTCGTTTTCATCTGCTGCTTGCAAGCAATAATTTAAATTCCAGTTGGCTTTACCAGGAGACGGCGGTATGAGTTGAAAGCAAGTGCGAAATTGACTTTGTTGAGATAATTGATTTTGCAGCGGTGCAGTCCAAGCAGTCAGCTTGGTTGCCAAGTTTTCCAATGCTGCTGTTTCTACTTGAACTCTCCCAGATTCCTGCTGCAAAGCTTGCAGCCACTCGCGCACAGGAGAAACTGCTTTGATGTCTAAAGTAGAGCTACCAGCAGATCGCACTTGACTATCTACAATACTACTCAAAAAGCCTAACACCAATTCCTCCGCCCCCATCGGCAAATCCACCGCTAAAGGCAATTGACTCCCTTCTTCTGCCTTTTCCCCTCTTCCTTCTTCCTTCTTCCCTCTTCCTTCTTCCTTTTCCCCTCTTCCTTCTTCCTTCTTCCTTCTTCCGACGGACACCGGACTGACATCCGTTACATCCGTTACATCCGTTACAAAATCCGCTGCCGAACCTTCCTTCGATTGATATGTTCTGCAAGCTGTCGGCATTTGCTTGACAAAAGTGGCGAGGCGGAGTGTATCTGTAGAACTATCTAACAGGGGTTGCCATGTGGCAATAGCAGAACCGTCGGGCTGTTTCTCCAATCCAGGCAAAAATTTGCATCTTGCCAACAAATCCAAACTCCACCTAGCAATATGAGACCAAAAACGCAAATCTGAGCCGACAAAAGAGTCTGGTTCCGTGCTGTTAAGCGGTAGTGATTGCAAGAAAACAAAAGCTGCTTGAGGGTTGAGACAAAAACCCTCGACTTGCCAGGGATAAAGGTAAATTTCCTCGGTTTTAGCGGGTTCCTCAAGTGCTGCTGCTGAGTGCTGCGGCATCAGGGTTGCATTGGATTCTGAGATTTGGGTGGGAAGTGCGATCGCCCGAATTTCCTTTTGAATTGAGGAGTCTGGGGTGGGAATTTCTGCGTTTTGAGTTTTGGGCGATCGCCTAGTTTTTTTGCTTTTTTCCGGTGGAGTTTCTGCGGTTTCCGGTAATTGCCAGTTTAGTTTTCCCGACTGCTGTAACGAATTGAGGAAAGTCTTAAATTCCGATTCGGTCATTGCTAAGGGATGCGGTAAATTTATCCCCGATTCTATGGTTTCAATTGCCCCAATTTTTCGCCAAGTTTCTCCCCAAATAAATAAGCAACTTTTTTCATTCTCTACGAGCCAACTGCCGTGTAAAATAGCCATATTTTTTTACCCTGATATTTGTATTTAAGTGCGAGGTTGACTACAGCATTTATATGGATAAATGAAATTTTTATTTAAAACAAACCGAGGAAAAATTGACCCAGATAGGAATTAGGTAGAACCTGTGTATTTAGGTACTTATGGCACACCTTACCGCTTATTCCCTGGCTTAGATAACTAAATCCTTCTTCCTTCTTCCTTCAACGTCCCAATTCCCAAACGAAAATTCATCGTACCATCTATGGAAGGCGTTTAGCGGACGATCGACCGAAGCATCGACCCCAGACTGCAAAAAATAATTTAGAGTATAAATGCCTACAATCGAGACGCAGACAGTCGATCGCGAGGCGATTATCCCTGTCTTTTGGCGTCGGACTCTCAAACATCCTGTGGTAATGTTACGATCCCGACAGAGAAAGAATGTGGTAGATAAGGAAGCAGTGCTACATGGTAGAGATAGACAAGTCAATATCCTTCGATGGACGGGATATTAGACTGAAGATTGGTTTACTAGCGCCTCAAGCAGGCGGTGCAGTTTTGATTCAGTCGGGTGACACGGCGGTTTTAGTGACAGCGACTCGATCCCAGGGGAGAGAAGGAATTGATTTCCTGCCCCTGTTGGTGGATTACGAAGAGAGACTCTACGCTGGCGGTAAAATTCCCGGTGGATTTTTGCGCCGGGAAGGGCGCCCCCCAGAAAAAGTGACTTTGACTGGCCGTTTGATCGATCGACCGCTGCGTCCGCTATTTCCAAGCTGGCTGCGAGATGACATCCAAGTTGTAGCCACAACGGTTTCGATGGACGAACAAGTGCCACCAGACGTTTTGGCGGTGACGGGGGCTTCGGTGGCGATACTGCTGGCGAAAATGCCGTTTTACGGGCCGATGGCTGCAGTGCGAGTCGGTTTGGTAGGGGACGATTTCATCATCAACCCCACCTACAGCGAAATCAAAGAAGGCGAGTTGGATCTCGTGGTAGCTGGTTCTCCTGACGGAGTAATCATGGTAGAAGCTGGCGCTAACCAATTGCCGGAACAGGATATCATCGAGGCGATCGACTTCGGCTATGAAGCAGCCTGTGACTTGATTCAAGCCCAGCGCGAAATTATGGCGGAATTGGGCATCGATTTGGTGGTAGAGGAACGGCCATCGCAAGATTCGGCCCTGGAAAACTTTATTCGCGATCGCGCCCAAGAACCCATCCGCATCATTTTGTCAAGATTTGAAAAAGACAAAACAATACGGAATGCAGCATTGGACGAAGTTAAGGCAAATGAAGTCGAAGCTGCGATCGCCGAACTTGCCGAAGACGATCCGGTAAAACTAGCAGCCACCGCCAACAGCAAGGCGATCGGCAACGTTTTCAAAGACGTTACCAAAAAAATGATGCGGAAACAAATCCTCGAAGATGGCATCCGCGTAGACGGCCGCAAGCTAGACGAGGTGCGACCCGTTTCTTGTCGCGTAGGCGTGCTGCCGTCGCGAGTACACGGCACTGGGTTGTTTAATCGGGGGTTAACCCAAGTCTTGTCTGCAGCTACCCTGGGAACCCCAGGCGACGCCCAAGACTTAGGAGACGACTTGCACCCACAGCAAGACAAACGCTACCTGCATCACTACAATTTCCCGCCGTTTTCGGTAGCAGAAACCAAGCCGATGCGATCGCCCGGACGCCGAGAAATCGGTCACGGAGCCCTCGCAGAACGCGCTTTACTGCCGGTTTTGCCATCCAAAGAAGATTTCCCCTACGTGATTCGCGTAGTTTCAGAAGTCCTTTCTTCCGACGGTTCCACCTCAATGGGTTCAGTTTGCGCCTCAACCCTAGCATTAATGGATGCAGGCGTTCCCCTTTCCCAACCCGTCAGCGGCGCGGCAATGGGCTTAATTAAAGAAGGCGATGAAGTCCGAATTTTGACTGACATTCAGGCAATTGAAGACTTCTTAGGCGACATGGACTTCAAAGTAGCCGGTACCGACACCGGGATTACTGCTTTGCAGATGGACATGAAAATCAAAGGTTTGCCCTTAGATGTAATTGCCAATGCCATCCGCCAAGCCAAACCCGCCAGACTGCACATTTTAGAAAGAATGCTGGCAAGCATCGACACTCCCCGCAAGGAAATGTCGCCGTTTGCACCGCGTTTGCTAACCCTGAAAATCGATCCAGAATTTATCGGTTTGGTAATTGGGCCAGGTGGCAAAACGATCAAAGCCATCACCGAAGAAACCGGTGTCAAAATAGACATCGAAGACGACGGAACCGTGACAATTGCTGGCAACGACAGCGAAAAAGCTCAGCGGGCATACAACATTGTCCAAGGCATGACGCGCAAGTTGAATGCAGGAGATGTGTATGTCGGCCGCGTAACTCGAATTATTCCGATCGGCGCTTTTGTGGAAATTTTGCCCGGAAAAGAAGGAATGATTCACATTTCCCAGTTAGCTGACTACCGCGTTGGGAAAGTGGAAGACGAGTTAGCTGTGAACGATGAAGTGATTGTCAAAGTGCGAGAAATTGACAACAAAGGTCGAATTAATTTGACCCGCTTGAATATTCATCCCGACGAAGCGGTAGCCGCCCGCGAAGCGTTGAATAAATAGTTTACAGTTGGTAATTGGTAATTACTTATAGAGTAATTGCTAATTGCTAATTGCTAACTGGTGATTAGTAATTGCTAATTGCTAACTCGTGATTAAATCTGATTGTTTCAGATTTGGGAGTAGGTGCGCGACAGCGACAGATCGACAAAAGTGCGATCGGCTGTAGAAGTTAATAAAGTCGCGCACTTTCCCCTCGGCGGCTGAAACCGCAACTACACAATCGATCGCAACTGTGATTCAAGAGTGACAATCTTCGATGTCCCCGTTATAGCCGCAGGATATCTTCTATGACAATTCCCGCATCCAGGATACCCGCCACGTGATTCATCAGTCCAGAAATAAAAAACCTGTATCCGATAAAGGAGCCCCCGAATTTATCCGTGGGGTCAGTCGATTTTAGATTTTAGATTTTAGATTTTAGATTTACCCCACAGATGCAATCTGGGAGCTTGAACAAGAGTCTAAAATTTTTATATTTCCACGACTTAAGTACGTGGCACGGTATCGGTTTTTGGGCTGGGTCAATGCTTCAATTCTAAAATCTAAAATCTAAAATCTAAAATCTAAAATCGATTGACAGGGGCAGTTCTATTTGAAACAGAGAACCTTTCCCAACCTCGCTACTTACCGTTAGGTGTCCGCCGTGAGCTTCCACAATTTGCTGGGCGATCGCCAATCCCAATCCAGAGCCGCCTTTCTTCCGTGTTCGTACCTCATCAACTCGGTAAAATCGGTCAAAAATGTGTGGCAAATCTACATCGGGAATGCCGATTCCCGTATCTTCTATTTGAATTAAAATGCGATGAGATTGAGTCAATAACCGCAGCCACACTGTTCCTTCAGGTAAGGTATATTTGCAGGCATTGGTGAGTAGATTAGTGATAGCTTGTTTTAATAAATCAGAATTGGCTTTGATGATAACTCTCTCTTCAGGCAGTTCTAAATGAAGGCTTAAATGCTGGGCAACACCCTGTATTGATGAAGTGGCGATCGTATCTTTTAACAGGTCATTCAAGTGAATCGATTGAATCGACTTTGCATCTAACTGTCCTGCCTGTCGTGCTAAAAACAAGAGATCAGTCACCAACCGATTCATCGACTTAGCCGTTTCAGCAATCTTTTCCAATCGAGAGTGCTTAGGCCCGCCGGCATCGACTGGGCTGAGTAAGCCAACCTGGGCATTGCTGAGTATGGTGGCAAGCGGTGCCCTTAGTTCGTGGGAAGCATCAGACGTAAATCTTTGCATTTGGACATAGGCGTTTTGAATCGGTTGCATAGCCAATCCGCCTAAAAACCAACCTACTAGACTAATCGCGCCCAGAGTCAAGGGCAATGTTATCACCATCACAATCAGTAACTCTCTCAGTGTTTTCTGAGCATCCGTCAAAGGGATGGCAATCTGGAGGTAGCCAATCGTGCGTCCGTTGTAGTCAACCGGAAGCGTTAATTGTCGCAGCCACTCGGGGGAAGACTCAATGGTTTGAAACGCCGCGCGAGCCTGAATCCGATCCGAGGGCTGCGCCCCATAAAACTGTTGCAGTTGTCCAGTCGCTGAATACCACCTAGCGTAAACAATTTCACTGCCAGAGGGAGGAGAATAATTACCAAGAATCGGAACGTTACTCAGATCGATGTGTTCTTTTCCCTGCCGCAAACCATAGTCAATATTGGCAGCCATGACTCTTGCTTTTTTGTAGAGTAGTCGATCGCACTCTTCTAAGCTGTTAACCGCTCGCTGGTAGTAAATGATCCCGGCAAACACGATCAGAATAGCCCCCATCGAGAGCGTAAACCAGTGGGCCAGATTGCGGCGGCTACGATTAAACATCTGGATTCAAGCGATATCCCATACCATATACGGTTTCTAGCCAACTGACAGCACCTATCATCTGCAATCGCTGCCGCAGACGACGCACTAGGACAGTAATCGCATTACTCTCAGGTTCGTTGCCCCACTCCCACAAGGCTTGTTCTATTTGGCTGCGGGAGAGTATCTGACGAGGATGGCGCATCAGATACTCTAGAAATAGAAATTCACGAGTCGATAACTGCATACTTTGCTCCCCCCGTTCAATAGTCAGCGTTGATAGATGTAGAGTCATATCTTCAACCTGTAAAGTATCCCCTTTCCAAAGTGGCGATCGTCGTCCCAAGGCCCGCACCCGTGCCAGCAGTTCAAACACATCGGCGGGTTTGATGAGATAATCATCGGCTCCAGCGTCTAAAGCGCTAATTTTGTCAACAATCGCATCTTTGGCAGTCAACAGCAACACCGGGGCCGTTTTTCCCAGACGGCGGTATTGCTGGCATAAGCTTAAGCCACTGATCTCAGGTAATAACCAATCAAGGATCAACAGATCATAGTCCCGCTTCGATAAAATCCACTGGGCCGTCGCCCCATCTTCTACACCATCGACAATATGTCCAGCCTCAGAGAGAGCAGCTTGAAGTGGCTCCAGTTGATCTACATCGTCTTCTACCAGGAGAATTCGCATCCGTCTAACCATTGTTCGGCAAATTTTATGTATGTTAGAGAAGAAATTTAGGAAAAGCATCCATCACAGGTAAGATTTATGCCAATCAGTTGCTAACTAAAATGTTGGTAGTTTCTCCCGATTATTTCGAGCAATCTAAATCTAAAATCCAACATTCCCATGACTTTACCTCGCATCCTACCACTTCTACACCGCGCTGCCTGGGAATTTTGGGTACCTCTGCCATTGGTAGCAGCCTTATTCTGGACTACAGGTAACTTCATCGCGGCCCAAACTCTAAGCCGTCCGTATAACTCTGTCAACAAACTACTGGCAGATAGACCGTTAAATCGGAGATTACCAGTAACAATCTTGACCATAAATGCAGAAATCGATCGCAGCCTGGGTGTTACCACTATTTTTGTCAACACCAGTGACTCAACTTTAAAGAAGCTGGAATACGAGTTTCCTGTTACCCAAACCAGTCAGGTCGAAGCAACGATCGCCCAAGAATTAGCAATGCCGGTTGAAAATGTCCGCAAATTGATCAGCTACCGGATGAAGAACTAAGCGGTTGAGCGAAAAATTGCTCCACCATTGGCGAGTGGGAAATAGATCAAGTACCGCCGATCCCAAGCAGGGATTTAGTGCTGGTGATGAGAAGGACTAGAAATTTTGTCTTCTGTAATATCGATAGGCTCCCAGTAATTAATTGGAAAAATGTGGGGATTGTCACCTTTGAGTCACATTTGCTGTGGAAGCTAAGAGTAGACCTTGATTGTCAACCCTCTCCTAAATAGATTTTTAAGGATGAACAGTTCACGTTTCCAGCAACTCTTTTTATTTAATTTCTGGTATCGCAGGAATTCTAATTCTTCTGAGTCGGCGCCGGACTTTTGGGCAAAACGGAAATTGGTTTAAGCCTGGGTGTCGTAAAAAATTCTACTCGTTGAGAAGCTAAAACTGTGGATAGATTAGAGAACACTGCACTGGTGGAACGTAACGAACCCCAAACAGGGACTCCAAAACCCTCTATTAGTCTAATTGATGCGATCGCCCTGATTGTCGGGCTAGTAATCGGCGCAGGCATTTTTGAAACCCCTGCTCTGGTCGCGGCTAATACCGGAACCGTTGGTGGTGTCATAGGAGTCTGGCTGATAGGCGGTGTTGTGTCATTGCTGGGGGCACTTTGCTACGCCGAATTGGCAACTACATATCCCCATGTCGGCGGCAACTACTACTACCTGAAACGGGCATTGGGGCAACCGATCGCAGTTTTATTTGCCTGGGCACGCATGACCGTGATTCAGACTGGATCGATCGCGCTGCTGGCATTTGTGTTTGGCGACTATGCCTCTGAGCTATTTCGACTAGGTGGCTACTCCCCTGCAATTTACGCAGCAGTCGCGATCGCCCTGCTCACAATGCTCAACATCATTGGACTGCGCCAGAGTAAAAGCCTCCAGAACGGGCTAGCGGTGATACTCGTTTTAGGCTTACTGCTGGTCATCGTAGTGGGTCTGGCATCCTCCCCTCCTCCCGTCCCGGCCCTTTCCTCCGATGCCTCCCGTACCTCTTCCTGGGGCTTAGCGCTGGTCTTCGTGCTGCTGTCCTATGGTGGTTGGAATGAAGCCGCTTACATTTCTGCCGAAATTCACAACCCACAGCGCAATATTTTGCGATCATTCCTCTGGAGCATTGGCATCATTACAGGACTTTATCTGCTGATTAATCTGGCATATCTGCGGGGATTGGGTATCGCAGGCATGACCGACTCTCAAGCCGTTGCATCAGATTTACTGCGGCGAGTGCTGGGTGAACCGGGAGCCGCGTTTGTGAGTTTACTGGTTGTGACCGCCACCCTGGGGTCGATCAACGCCAGCATCTTTACGGGGGCACGCAGCAGCTTTGCTCTGGGGCAGGATAGGTCTGCATTTCGCTGGTTGGCACGCTGGCACCCGCATCCGAGTTCACCGACAACCGCTTATTTATTGCAAGGTGCGATCGCGCTGACCCTGATTGGGCTGGGAACCTTCACCCGCAAAGGATTTGAAACAATGGTGGACTACACTGCGCCCATCTTCTGGTTTTTCTTTTTGATCAGCACCCTGTCGTTAATTGTTTTACGCATTCGAGAACCCGATCGACTACGCCCGTTTAGCGTACCGTTTTACCCGATCGTTCCCATAATGTTCTGCGCCATTTGTGGCTACTTGCTCTATTCCAGCCTGGTTTATACAGGCATCGGCGCGATCGTAGGGGTCATCGTTGTTCTACTGGGTATTCCCTTTGCCCGTCACACTACATAGCAACTTTTTTTGGAGATTTACAATCGTGCAACTCAAAACCATTAGGCAATCATTCTTTGTTGGCGTTAGCATTTTCAGTTTTGCTGCGATCGGCTGTACCCAACAACGTAACTTTGAGACAGTGGCTCCAACTCCGGCTGCCGCATCCCCAACTAATTCTGTTTCCGATGTGGCTCAAGCGACTCCTAGCCCCACAACAGAAGCTCCCACCCGTCAACCCGATGTCGTTTACGTTCCAACCCCTGTACCGGTTGTGAATGAAATGCTGCGGCTGGCAAACGTGCAAGCCAATGACGTAGTTTACGACTTGGGTAGTGGAGACGGTAGGATTGTGATTGCAGCCGCTCAAAAGGTTGGCGCGCGGGGCATTGGTATTGACATCAGCCCAGAACGCATTCGAGAAGCTAACGAGAACGCCAAAAAGGCTGGCGTGACCGATCGTGTCCAGTTTCGTCAGGAAGATTTATTCCAAACAGACTTCAGTGAGGCAACAGTTGTCACGCTTTACCTACTGCCAGAACTCAACGTAAAACTGCGCCCCAAATTACTCAGTGAATTAAAACCAGGTACGCGCATTGTTTCCCATGAATTCGATATGGGCGAGTGGAAACCTGAGCAGGTAGTAAAAGTGGACGGCAGAACAGTCTATTACTGGGTTGTACCTGAAACTCCTCCTGCTAATTTGAAGAAGTAGTGAGACTATTGCAGCTTGAGGAGTCAGACTCTAGATACTTGGCACGTAGAAAGATCGACGTGCCAGCTCAGCACTCTAACTCACCGAAGAACGAGCGAGAAGCCCCTGGCTTTAGACATGGGGAGGAAAGCGGTTGCGACTTCAGTCGCCTTGAATCAAAATCCATAGGAATAGCCATCTTTCTTGTGAATAGGCTTGCAATATTTATGACTAATTCCTGCTACTCTTCCCTTAGTTGTAGCAAGATCGAATGAGCCAGATGCACGGCAAAGAACTCGTCCCACATAATAGCCAACTTTTTTGCCTGCGGTGACTGTTGCGCTGATAATATCGCCAGTCTGAAAACCGAAATGAATTTGTTTTCTCGACTTGTGACGAATTGGGAAGCCAAACTTATTTGTGCCACACATTTGTCGAGTACCGTGTCCTGCTGCCTTGATTAGCAGCGGTTGACAAATCAGTACCTTTAATTCTTCGACTTTGCCGACACTTGCAGCATCTAACCAATGAGATTTGGGTAGGTTTAGTCGAGTGCGATTGAATTTTGTCAAGCCACCACTGCCAGTAGAAACTGGTAAACCAGTCATATTAAGTCGGTTAAATAATGCCCAGCGAGTCGAATTGACTGCTGCTGCATCTTTTAATGGACGTTTTGCTTGAGATAAAATCCGCTTCAAAATCTCTGGCTTTTTAGATAGGAATTGCTCAACGTCTTGAGTACCTTTCTTTTTGTTGCAAGCATCGCAAGCAAGGCAAAGATTAGAAATACGATTAGATCCACCTTTAGCTTTGGGATGAATGTGTTCGACTTGTAGAGGTGTATCAGTAACTCCACAATACGCGCACTTTCTGTCTCATTTGTTCAACAAATATTCGCGAATTTCGTAGCCACATAAAACGCCTTGTTGGTATTCTAGTCCACTAATTTCTGGGTTCTCTAGTTGTTGTAAGTCGAACCGCACAAGTTCTTGAACAATAGAAGAAATGGGAGCAACTTTCGTCAATCTAGTTACCCAGGTTAGGGTTGTTTCGACACGATGCTGTAAGCTTGGGGCTAACCATCCTTTAGGACGAGTCCTGTTTAAAAATCTAGCTTTCCGATAGCGAGTATGGCGGTTTCTCCTTCCTCTACGCAGTGAACGGCGAGACTCAATGCTAGCTTTGATGGATTGACCTCTGTGAGTTAATTCTGCACCAAAAATTACGCTTTCTCCTTGGAGTAATCCAATTCCTGTAGTTTTAGACCCAGGATCTAATTTAAGGGTGATTGGTTTTTGGATTGTTGTTGCCTCTACCTTGAGAATTATCGTAAATGGATACCTTTTGAAAACAGCAGCTTTGCCAGCGGTTAGCAATTTACGAGCCATTCCTGGGCGCACTGGATTGAGCGGTTGCTTGTGGCTATCAATTACAAAAACGAAATTAGACATGAAGTCCTCCATTGCTGGGTAAAGTTCGCTCCCTTGAATGTTTTAAGAGCTTTTTAGACTGAAGGCACTGGCTTAACCCCGTTAAACCTGTTTAACATTCAGTGATAGAGCGGAAAACTAGCGACGCATTCGCCGGTATCATGACTCGAAAAACGTAGGTCTAATCCTGTCTCTGGTAAGGTTCGGGCTTTCTTCTTGCACCGCTGGCGATCGAGTCGGAGTTTCTAAAAGCCCCCGCTTTTAAGCGTGGGGTTCCTTACCTTGAGAATTATCGTAAATGGATACCTTTTGAAAACAGCAGCTTTGCCAGCGGTTAGCAATTTACGAGCCATTCCTGGGCGCACTGGATTGAGCGGTTGCTTGTGGCTATCAATTACAAAAACGAAATTAGACATGAAGTCCTCCATTGCTGGGTAAAGTTCGCTCCCTTGAATGTTTTAAGAGCTTTTTAGACTGAAGGCACTGGCTTAACCCCGTTAAACCTGTTTAACATTCAGTGATAGAGCGGAAAACTAGCGACGCATTCGCCGGTATCATGACTCGAAAAACGTAGGTCTAATCCTGTCTCTGGTAAGGTTCGGGCTTTCTTCTTGCACCGCTGGCGATCGAGTCGGAGTTTCTAAAAGCCCCCGCTTTTAAGCGTGGGGTTCCTTACGTTAAATAACCGCAATACAGTCAATCTCAACTAACACATCCTTCGGCAAACGCGAAACCTCCACACAAGCGCGCGCCGGTGCAGTTTCTGCATCAAAATATTTCGCATAAACCGCATTCACGGCGGCAAAATCATTCATATCTTTGAGGAAAACCGTAGTTTTTACCACATCTAACCAAGTAGCGCCGGCTTCTGTGAGAATGGCTTCGAGATTTGCCATAACTTGTTCGGTTTGTTTTGCCACATCGTCGGTGTAGACAATATCGTTTAGTCTAATGTCGATCGCAATTTGACCAGCTACAAACAGCATAGTACCCGTAGCGGCGATCGCTTGATTGTAAGGGCCCACGGGTGCGGGTGCTTTGTCAGTACGAATAATTTTGCGCGTCATAGATATCACTTTTTGGGATTCTTGTTGATAAATTTCCGGTTTGTAAAATTCTCCATCGGGCATGATTGTACCAGTTAAGTCTGCATCCTTGATGTTCATACCATAAGTCTTGGCATCAGTCAAATCTGCTCTCTTAAGCTTAGCAGCCTCCAGATTAGCTCGCATCAAATTAGCTCTTTGAAGACCTGTTCTCTCTAAATTTGTCCCCCGCAAACAAGCGTTTCTCAGATTGATTCCTGCCAATTCGGCTCCAGCTAAATCGGCTTCTGCTAGATTGATACCCGACAAGTCATAGTTATACAATTTCACACCGCGAAGCTTGGCTCCATGAAGATTAGTATCTTTGATTTTTACGCCAGTTATCTCCGCCCGACTTAAGTCTGCTTCAGTCAAGTTTGCTTTAATTAGGTTTGCGCTGTTGAGGTTAGCTCTGCTCAAACACACTTCAATCAAGGATGCTTCAGTGAAGTTTGCACCAGTTAGTTGGGCATCACTTAAGTTTGCTTCCTTCAAGTTGGCATTACTAAAATTAGCAGAATTCAAATTAGCCTTACTTAAGTCAGCACCGCACAAATCTGCATCAGTGAAATTTGCAGAAGAAGCTGCTACTAACCCGCTCAAATTTGCACCTTTCAGAGATGCCTTCGTGAGGTTTGTACCATTAAGCGTTGCTCTCGTTAACTTTGCCTCATTCAACTCTGCTGCTGTCAAGTTTGCAGAGCTTAAGTCGATCCCATTCAAGTCTGCACCTTTGAGGTCTACACCTCTGAGCATAGCCGACTGAAAGTTGCGTTCGCCTTTAGCGTATCTTTCTAAAAGTTCTTCAGCGTCCATAAATAACCGATCGCCCTTCCGCTAAACCCCACATTCCCAGCCTACCACCAAAACCGAAAGCGCGATCTAAATCCGCATCAATCCATTTTAATCTGCGGTCAATCAACTCCCTTTTTCAACCGCAGATAAACACAGATAAACCCAGATAAATTATATCAAATTCGTCCTTCCTCGGAATCATCCCTCTCTCTATTCTCTTTCTCTGCGTTCTCTGTGTCCTCTGCGGTTTAATCAATCCAATTTCATCTGCGGTTAACAAATTCCCATTTTTCAACCGCAGATAAAAGCAGATTTACACATTACACACCAACCGGAGCACCAACAACCTCACCTTTCAACATCCGAGAAGCAGCATCAAGCAATTGCTCCTCCAAATAAGGCTTAGTGAAATAGCCCTTCGCGCCCAAACTGTAAGCCATTTGGCGGTGTCTGTCAGCACCGCGAGAAGTTAGCATCGCGATCGGCAATTCACACAAAACCGCATCCTTCTGCATCCGAGAAAGTAGTTCCAAACCATCCATTCTCGGCATCTCAATATCGCAGAAAACGATATCGCAAGGCAGACCAGATTTCATCTTTTCCCAAGCTTCCTTACCGTCGCGAGCTTCTTCCACACGATAGCCAGACTTCTCAAAAGTAATCGACAAGAGCGATCGCACCGTAATCGAGTCATCCACAATCAGCACAGTCGGCTCAGTCTTCTCAATTTCCGCCTCCTTAGTAGCCTTCTCGCCCTCATCCCAAAGCGTACCGCCAGTGTCCTTCCGCAGCCTGCCGGTAGCCAAATCGATCAGCTCCAGAACGTCCGCAATCGCCACGATCCGACCGTCTCCGAGCACCGTGGCCCCAGCAATCCCGATCGGCTTGGGCACCGGCCCCTCCAACGGCTTGATCACAATTTCCTGTTCTGTGGAAACCTGATCCACCTGCACCGCCAAGAAATTGCCAGCAGAGCGCAGCACAATCACCGAAATCATGTCATCGTCAGTATTAAACCCGTAAACACTGCCCCGACCCAAATGGCGGCTGTAAGCCAGCAAATCCCGCAGCGGCCGGAACGGCAAACTTTGACCCCGCCACTCAATGCAAGGCAAACCATCCGCCCCCGTCGTCACCTGATCGCGAGGCACATCGATCATATCCTCGACCCCATCCATCGGGAAAGCAATGCGAGCTCGATCGCTAATGCAAGTCAGAGCCTTAGAAATACTCAACACGAGAGGTAAACGGATGGTAAACACAGTCCCCTTGCCGATCGTTGAATCGATCGACACAGTGCCCCGAATCTCCTGCAGCGAAGTCTGCACCACATTCATACCGACCCCCCGGCCGGCATACTCCGTCGCCTGTTCCTGAGTGCTGAAACCGGGCATAAACAGCAAATCGTAAACTTCCGAGCGAGACATCCTCTGAGCCTGAGCCGCCGTCAGCATACCTTGCTTAATCGCCTTCGCCTTCACCCTTTGCGGATCAATTCCGGCCCCGTCGTCAGAAACCGAAACCACCGTTTGGTTCCCTTGGTGGAAAGCGCGAATCGTAATCCTGCCGACTGCAGGCTTCCCAGCCGCCAGACGCACCTCCGGCGCTTCGATCCCGTGAGTAATCGCATTGTTCACCAAATGAGTCATCGGGTCATATAGCTGATCCACAATCATCTTGTCGATCAAAATCTCCTTACCCTCAACCTGCAACTGAGCCTGCTTCCCGCACTTAATCGCGATTTCCCGCACCGCCCGGAACAGCCTGTCCGTCGTCTCCGCAAACGGCTTCATCCGGGCGCGAGTCAAACCTTCTTGCAGTTGAGTCGTAACTTGCCGCAGTTGGCGAGTCACCTGATCCGCCTCATCCACCAAAAACTCAATGTCCGCAGCCGACTCCCGCACCCGCACGATCAGCTCAATAATCTCCTGAGCCAAACTGTGGAAAGGAGTAAACCTGTCCATTTCCTCTGGTCTCCAGGCACTTTCCCTCGTGTGGGCCGAATCCTCAGAGCGCCAGGCCGATCGGTGTCCCTGCCGGTTTGCCAGCAAAGCAATCTCCAAAAGACTCCGCTCGTAGAAATCCTGAGTCCGCTGGCTCACATCGCTCAGCAGCGTTACCTGGTGCAGCAAATTGTCCAAAAACTGGCGCATCCGTTCTTGGTCTTGCTCCAAACTGTTGCGGTTCACCACCAGTTCCCCCATCAAATTGCTGAGGTTATCCAGTTGCTTGACCGGCACCCGCATCGTCTGGTCGCCGAACCCGCCCGCGCGGGCATTCCGCCTGGGTCTGTTGATCGCCGACGGCCCCATATTGCCTTCCCCCTGTGAGCGGCCGCTGTCCTTGGGATCTTCGAGCAGTTTTTCCAAATCGCCAAATTCGTCGTCGCTCTCATCGGCAGCGGTGCGCGCGGCTTTACTAGCAGTTGTCGCCGGTAGCCCGTGAATTTCCGGCATAGTTGCGCTCTCGCTGAGGAGTTCTTCAAGATCCGAGAAAACTTCTGTATTTACCGGACTCTGATTTGTACTCGCAGAAGCTGCTATGACAGCTCCCGCACCGCCTGCAATTAACAGTGCTTCTAAATCGTCAAAATTGCCTTCAGAATCATCCTCATCGCCTGATTCGCCATCGCCAAAAAAGTCTGCCAGCGACCCCTCATCTAACTCCGAGGCATCGGCCTGGGCTGACTCGTCCTCAGCGTCCCAAAAGCCCGTCGTCAGTTCCGAAGTCACCAAAACCTCAGCATCGATCGAATCCAACAAATCATCAAAACCCTCCAACTCTGCGTTGTTGAGAGTAGCGCCGGTTTCCATCGCCGAGAGCAAGTCAGCATCGCCATCAAACATACCATCGAGAGATTCAGCAGGCAGCGGCTCTAAATCCACACTCGAAAAATCAGTTTCCAGGGCATCAAACAAATCATCTTCGCCCTCATACTCCCCGGCGACATCTGTTTCGGCTCGATCGAACAAATCAGCACTCACCCCGCCTGCCAAACCATCGGGCAGTTCGGCCGACAATTCTTCCTCATCATGAGCCGCGCCCTCATCTGGCGCCACTACAGCATCGGGCTGCTGCACCAGCCCTTCCCCAAACATATCCTCCAAGAAATCGAAAGCTGCGCCCTCATCAGATTCGAGATTTGAAATTTCCGACTCAGGACGATCGTCGGACAAAGCCCCAAGTTCAACCTCTGCCGAATTTGCCAAGCCTTGGTCGGAAACCGCCGCACCATTGTTATTATTGTCGAACAAACTCCCCAAGTCGCCCTCATCAACTCCCAAATCCGCACTCAGCAATTCTGAATCCCCATCCTTGGGCCAACCCCCACGGGCTTGCCCCGAAGCTTCTCCCTCATACTCCGTACCCGTAGGTACAGAACCGAAAAGCTCAGCCAAATCGGCAGCTTCTCGGGAAGTAGCCACTCCTTGCCGATCCCGCACAGTCTGTTCATCCTCAGAAATCGCGTCCGAGGTCATATCCCCAAACAGCGCATCCAAATCCGTATCGTCCCCTTCCAGGTTGAGCGATTGCACAGACTCGTCTTCCAGGCCGAAAGCATCTTCTAGCCAGTTTTCATCTGCTGAGATATCTAAATCAGAATTTGATGTCATGTTAAGAACGTTGCCCATTTCCTCATTTTGTGCGGTGCCTGCAGCTTGAGCTCGATCGCCCCCGTTCTCCCCACCTTCGTCTTCTGAAGAAAGGAAATTAGAAGTAATCCCCAACAACTCGCTCAAATCCGAATCCTCGCCCAGCTCAGAGAACAACTCGAAATCATCCATTTCAGGCTCTTCAAGCGCTTCGGCATTCGCTGAATCATTATTGTCCCCCCCGGCTGCCGGCTGCTTCGATTCTCCGTCTAAAGCCTCCGACTTCAGGGAATACTCCGAAGAGACTGCCTGCCCACCTGTTGCCTCAGATAAGCCTAAATCGCCGAACAAGTTCTCGAAATCAGCATTGTCCTCCGTACCACCAGCAGAAGTTTGGGCCGCCACTTCGTCCAACAGCGTACCGAGAGCATCTTCGTCAGCTTGTCCCCTCGCTGGGGCCACCGTGTCGGATCGCCGCTCCAAACCGCCCCTACCGTTACCCGTTTTAACCTGGTTGCGGGTTAACCGCTGGCTCGAACCCGCATTTTTCCGATCGGCAGCTACTGTCGAGCCCTCTGCCTCTTCTCCAAACAGCAAATCCTCCCCAAACAAACTCGTCAGGTCATCAATCGGAGGCGTCCTATTCGTTTCGGAACTTTCCGCATCGTATTCGTCAAACAACAAATCAGTAAAATCGCCGGAATTGTCATCATCGTCTAACCCCAGCATTCGGGCCGCCGATATCCCAGAAGAGTGTGCATAGTCGAGGTCTTCTTCTTCTTCCCAAGCGCCGTCGAGATCCGGGGACTCGCCGTCAAACAAGTCAGCTAAAGTGTTGAGTTCTGCCGCGCCCACTTCCGGGCCGCTGCGGGTCGAGCCTCTAAAAGCACCCGTCTCTATATCCGATTCTGCGAAGGCGGAATCTTCGTCGAACTGGGACGATCGAATGCCATTGTCATCGTTGCTGTCGCCGCTATCGAGTTGGTCGAACAGCTCGTCTATACTCAGCCCAGAAATAGTCGGCAGCAACTTGTTCAATCCATCCTGGGCATCGCCCGAACCCACCAGATCCCAGGCCTCATCCTCAACAGAAACCACATTTTTCCCGGATTTACTCGTCGGTTGAGCGAAGGCCAGCAAATCTTCAAAATCTGTTTCTGGAACCAGAACAGCCGGCTGCAGCGACAGAAGTTTTGCGCTTGGGGCGATCGACGATTCTAGACCAGAAATTACCAGTTCTTGCGCTTGTTTGATGTCTTTGATCACCGTTGGGGCTAAGGTACGGTAGGTATTGTCTGGGTTGGCGATCGCCTTGGATACAGCTTGGATCAATTCTATCCAGCAGGGCAGTTCAAATTCTTCCCCCGCCCTGAGCAAGTTCCGACAAATGTTCTTAAGTTGCCGCCTGCTTTCTGGCCCCTCCGGCTGTTTAAACTCTTGCAGGAGTTCCCGCATCCTCGCCGGCACGTCCGAGTCAAATACTAGCTGCAGCGCGCTGTCTTCTGTTGTTCTGGCATCAGGTGCGTAAACTGACCGCGAATCTGGAAAACTCTTTGATGAGGCAAAGGCCCCGACTCCCACCCCCGCCATAACTGGTTCGGGTACTGACATCGCGTAGCTCTCGTCTGCATGGTGTTCTCCGTGTCCAACGAGTCCCCCCAAGTGCCCATTAAGTTCTTCAAATACTGGTTCTAATTCTCGAACCATCTGTTCTCCCAATTCTTCTGTCAGTCCAAAAGGCCCCGACAGTTGCTCTAACAGCCCTTGCAATGTGTCAAAAATTCGCAGAAAAAGGGACTCTAGCTGTTGGTCTACTTTAACGCTGCACTCTTTTAATACTTTAAAACTATCTTCTAGTCGGTGAGCTGTTTGCTGAATGCTCGTCAGCCCCAGCATTGCTGCTCCTCCTTTGACAGAGTGAGCGGCCCTAAATACTTCGTTGACCAGTTCGGGGTCTTCGATCGTGGTTTGCAGATTCAGCAACCCTTGTTCGATCGTATTGAGGTGGTCTTTTGCCTCCTCAATAAAGTAGCCCATTATCCTCTGTTGTTGCTCCGGCAGCATAGTTTTATTCCTGATTTTAAGCGTTATTGTATTGGGTCTATGTTAGTAGTTCTAGAGAAGGTCTCTGTATATCTCGCCCCTTGCCAAGAGAATAATCTGACTGCGAGATATCGCAAATGTCCTGGCTATTTTTGTTTTCGATATGCCCTCACTTAAAAGATAGCGAATCTCGCGCACCTGTTCGGGTTGGAGTTTGCGGTGGATAGATATCTTGCCGGGAACGAAAGGAAAGCGGTTTTTTTCTATAGCATCGCGGGAGTTATCGGCGGGGGTTCCTTCCCACAAATGGTCAGGATTGACACAACCGCGATCGTCGCAACTGTGACACGCAAAATAACCGGGTTTAACAGGCCTTCCCAGTTTGTGTTCCAGTACAAGTCTGTGAGCGTAGAAACTTTTTGTTTTGCCATTAATTTTAGTACCCTTAATGGCGTAACCATCACTTCTTTTAACCAAGGTACAAATCATGCAGCCGTTCGGCTGTATTTCAGCGCGAATGCCTGGAATTACTTCTATGCCTCGCACTTGTTTTTGAGGTTTCGGCGCAGATGTACTTCCTACATCTTTAATTCGTCCTTTCTTAAACCTATCTTGAGAATTTTCCAGTCTAGAACCTTCCCATAAATGGTTTGGATTAATGCAGTTGCGGACATCACAAGTGTGGCAAGCAAAGTATTCCGGTCTAATCGGACGACCTAAGATATTTTCTAATACTAAACGGTGGACAGTAAACGTTTTCCATTCACCGTTAATGCGAAGTCTTTTGTTTGCATAGCCACTCCTAGATTTGGTTAGGGTAGAGATAATACAGCCCGTCGGCTGAACTTCACCAAAGATGCCCGGTATTACCTCTACTATGTTATCGTCCATCTGTGCAACTCCTACTTCCTTTAGGTGTTGAATTGGCATCCCCGCAGGGGTTTCAAGACTGCGAGGTTGCTTTTTGTATGCCATTATTGCCACACTAACGTGCTTGTAAATCAGCCCGCAAAAAAAGCATGAGACAATTGATTATTGTCTTTCTGCTGTTTCTACTCGGAATCTTTCCACCGATGTCAAAAGGTCGCGAGCAACGCCCACCAAATTTTGCAAAGCACCCGAAACTCGCTGCGCTTCTTGGGACGTTTCCTGAGCGGTCAGCTCGACAGCTTGCATCACACTGGCGACCGCGCGAGCTGTTTCGTTTTGCTCTACAGTGTCGGCAGTAATCGATCGCACTAGCACGTCAATTCGATTAGTAACTTGAATGATATCTTCAAGCGATCGCTTCGCCTGTTCTGCCAATCTTGTCCCCTCAATAACCTGCTGCGTCCCTTCTTCCATCGCCGTCATTACCGCGCCGGTTTCGCTTTGAATTTGCATCACGATCTGTTCGATTTCTTTCAAAGACTTAGCCGATCGGTCTGCCAATTGTCGCACCTCATCTGCCACGATCGCAAAACCCCTGCCCGCTTCCCCAGCTCTCGCCGCCTCAATACTGGCGTTGAGGGCCAACAAATTCGTCCGGGAGGCGATCGTCGCAATTAAAGCCACAATCTTAGAAATTTCTTGAGAAGCTTCCGCCAACCTCTTGACTTTTCTCGTGGTTTCTGCTACTGTTTCGCGAATTTCCAAAATCCCGGCCACCGTCCGCTCCACAGCCTCGCCCCCTTTCAGAGCCGTTGCCGCCGCGCCCCGGGCCACTTCTTCCGCCTCTCTAGCGCTCTCTGCGACCCGCTGAATCGCATCGGTGAGGACTTGCACCGAATTCAGCGTTGCCGCCAGTTCCTCAGCTTGCCGCAGCGCGTCTGAAGACAAATCGCCCGCAAACTTGGCACTATCTGTCGCGCCTTTGCTGACCTCCCGAGCCGCCTGCTTCACCTGATGGACAATTTCGCGCAGATTTTGAATTGTCAAGTTAAACGAGTCAGCAACAGCACCCAAAACGTCTGCGGTCACTTCTGCCGTCACCGTCAAGTCACCCCGGGCCGCTCCTTCCACGTCGTCTAGCAAGCGAATCACTTGGCGCTGCAAGTCTTCTTTTGCCTGTTCCTGCTCGTCAGACTTGCGCCTAGTATCGCTAATCGTGGTTTGGATGACCTTCGCCATGTGGTTGAATTTAGCAGCCATTTTGCCAAATTCATCTTCCGAGTAAACCGTAGCGCGAGCATCCAAAGTTCCTTGAGATACGGCATCGAACTGAGCTTGCAAATTGTCCGACGACTTGCGTACCTGCTTGGCGATCAACTGGCCGATGCCCCAAGAAGTTAAAAAGCTGGTAAAGCCTGCGGCTGCAGTCATTACCCAGCCTGTTTGGCGCAGGTAAACGATCGCCTCCGGTTTGTCTTGCCGCAGAGCTTGATAGGAGGCAATGTTGGTGACGAAAGCCACAGCTACCAGAGAAACAAGTCCCGCCCCGATTGCCGTGTACAACTGTTTTGTAAACAAAGGGGCATTTTCCAAGAAAGCCAGTCCCCCCTGTTCTACTGTTACCGAAGTATCGAGCGCTTCTGTTTCTGTGGGAGAAAAAGTCGACACAGACGTATCAGCCGGGCCGCTTATGCTAAATATTTCGTCATCCCGAATTGCTGAGCCATCGCTGTTGTCAAAGTCCAGGCTGCTCCCAGTCGTTCCCATCATGCCGCTGGTCGAGTTGCCGAAATTGGTGTTACCTCTAGTCAAGATCGAACTGGTGGCATCTTCTGAGATATCAAAGTCCGGCAAATTGCCCAAATCGTCAAATTCGTCAAATTCGTCTAAAAAGTCGCTGTGTTCTTGAGCGTTCCCAGTTTTTGACGACCAGGCGCTGTTGTTCTTGTCGGAAGCCCCGAAAGCTGTTGCTTGTTCGTTTTCGTCGAAAGAGAAAGAATCGCTAAAAGCGTCGTCTTCAAAAGCATCTAACTCGAAGTTGTCTCTAGAGCTAAATGCCGGGGGTTCCGAGTCGCTGTAACCGTTGCTGTTGGAGGAGGCTGGATCGACTGAATTAAATTGTCCCCGGCTCGACCTTTGACTTTGAGAGTTGGGGACAGCACCTCCCATCAACAGCGTTTCGTCTTCCGCCAGCGAATAGTTTGACGAGTAGTCCGACCCGTTATTCGACTGTTTGTTTTGAGGTCTAGAAGACCCGAAACCCGACGAGGGCATCGCCTCGGCAAAGGGGTCTTCATCTTCGACCCCAGGTGTGTTATGACCGTAATTTTGGCCAATCTGGGGCGGGGATTGGTAGTCGTAGTCGGAGTTATTGTCGAATTCGTCTGGCAAATCGAGCGCACCAAAAGGTTCGCCAAAATTGTCCGAGGGCCCGATGGGGGAGTCTAGTTGGTTCGAGTCGAAGGAATTCCCGCTTTCTGAAGAGGCAAAACTTTGACCGTTGAGCATCTGAGTCGGAGCTTCGGAAAACGAATCTCCTGAGTAAGGTGCGCTTGAACCAGAAACTTTGCTGCTAGACAAGTCAGCACCATCAAACCCTCCATCATCTAAGGCAAAAGGGTCTCCAAAGTCCGAGTCGGCAAACTCGTCTATGCCGTCTAGCGAGCCGGAGTTCTCAGCATAAGCTGCCATTCCGCCGCTGTCGCCACCAAAGGGGTTAGAATGTGAGGCTAAATCTGGGACTGAGCCTGCGCCATCGTCGTCTTCTGGTTCCCATCCCAAGCCACTCATGCCTAAGTCGGCCAAGTCCTCGTTTTCCATGTCGTCTGGGGATTGACTTCTATAGGAAAGGGATGGGGAATTTCCTTGGAAAAGTCCCAAATCCGGGTCTTCTAACCCTTCATCAAGAGATAAGTCTGGATAGAATTCTAATTCAGTTTCAGCAGACAAAGCCTCGAAATTTTCCGTTTCTAGTTCTCCAGATAAAAATTGGTCTGTGTAGGTAATTCCGCTGTGAGCGTGTTCTACCAAACTCTGGTCATCACTCAGACCTAGCACAACCGTGTACTGTTCCCGCGCCACCTCATACTGTTGCAGTCCGTAGCAGTAAATGTGTCCGCACAGCAGGCGAGCGCTGGGGTCTTCGGGAAAATCTTCTACTAATTGATAAACTAGGGCTGCGGCTTCTGAATAATTGCCATCCATGTAGGCCGCTTCTGCCCGTTGGTAGTCCTGCTGAAAGTTGGTACTTGTTGCCATTTGCCGCCCTCTTTGGATTTTAGATTTTAGATTTGAGATTTTTGATTTTTATCTTGAATTGAATGTTTAGATGCGCGCCTCACGTCGTGTGACTGTTTATGATTAGACCTCAATCGAAAATCGCAAATCGCAAATCTAAAATCGATTTCACGCTGCCCACCGCGCCGAGCGCAGAATTTTCACTTGATCTAGCAGTCGGAGCACTTTCTGAGCTGGTGCACCTAACATCCATTCTCCCCTCAGAAATGGAATCATGCCGTCTGGTGCATTGTTCTGAGAGTGCAGTTGCTCTACGTCGAGCCAGTCCATCCCCACAATTCGATCGACTGCCAGCCCCAAAATCGTGTCTTGGTCTTCCACAGCCACGATCGGGATTTCGGGTCTATCTGTGTTCAGAGGTGTTTGGTCTCCCAGAAATTGGCCGAGGTCTGCCACCCAAATCACTCGTCCTCTCATATTTAGCGTACCTAAAAGCAAAGAGGAAACGTTGGGGATCGGTGTCATGCGGTCTGGGGACGGGGATAGTACCTCTCTAATCCCTGTCGCTGGCAGAGCGAACTCGTTCCCCGAAGGAACGTAGAACCGCAGGTGCAGCTCTCCTTCGGGAGTTTCTAGTTCTTGGAATTCCGGAGCCGGATCTACGCCTAGTCCTGGTAATATAAAGTCTGGGCTACCGCTAATCATAATTCTGACACCTGCATTTCTAGCAAAATTGTTGAGGTTTCCCGCCAAGAAGAAGCCGATCGAAACTTCGATGGTCGAAACTTGACACAGCCAAGCTTGACACAGCCAAGGGGTGAATGGCGCTACTGCCGGAGGTACTTGGCAATAAATTTGTTCCGTCAATAATTGACTGCCAGCAATAAATTCGCGCGACCAATGCTTACAAATTAGCTCAAATCGACTACGAACAATTAATTTGAAACCCCTAAAGCTTCACTTTGTAATCCCACCGCCGTCTCAATTGGTAAAACTCTGGGTAATTTCTGCGATGAATGCTAAACCGATACTGGGATTAGCGAGGAGTTGTTGACATGGCTGATGTCCCGACAATCATGAACGGAGTCAGTTAAGACTGAGAATTGGACTCTCTGGCTTTGTACAGAAATACCTAGCAATAAGTAGCTCTGTACATCAGTTTTTCGGAGCGGCTGCAAGTGGAGAACAAGTATATTATATTTGCACTTTGAGCGTGTTAGACCCACTTGGGTCTAGAAATTGAACAGAGTTTTACCGACGCCCTTATGCCAGCGCGCGGATTTATACATTCTAGTTTATGGTGCGATCGCCAATAGTACGTCCAGCTTTCTCTTTGTGGTGGCCGAGACTCGATCTAACCGCAGGTACAAAAAAGCTCCCATCATGCCATGGGGGCGAAACTTATTTTTCTTCTAATTGGTCTTCTAGCGATCGGTCTAATAATCTTTCCGAGAGATTGACCCGAGGGTAGCCTGGGCCCACATATTTTTCTACCAGCATCAATAACTCGCTTTCACCAAAAGGTTTAGTGTAAAAGTCTGTAGCTCCGGCCATGCGGGCTTTAACGCGATCGATAAATCCGTCGATGCCCGTCAACATCACGATCGGCGTCTGCCGGAAAGCGCTAGAACTACGCAGCATAGCGCAAATTTCGTAGCCGTCGAGTTCCGGCATGGCGATGTCACACAGAATTAAATCGGGTTTGAGTGGAAACACCAAACTCAGGGCTTGGAGGGGATTGCCGATCGTAGTAGCTTCGTAACCGTGTTCATTTAAAATTGACTCGACTGTTTTGCGAATAGTATTGTCGTCGTCAATACAGACAACTCTGGGAACTTTGGTTTCTGGGGACGACCATTCTTTTTTGTTGTTGGTGGGGGCTACAGAGGGTTCGTAAAATACTTGCACCAATCCCTGCTGCACAAAGGGGTAAATCGCCTTAGCGACAGTGAGCACGTCTCGGTTGAGGTAGCGCGCCATTTGGCGGATCGAAGTGTGCCCGTCGGCCCAGCGTCTGAGAGTATTAAAGGTGTTGACAGGCAGCGCGACTCGCAGCTCGGAGGGATCTGAAATCACCGGGCATTGGTTGGGCGACTGAATGTGAGGGTGAAACTGCTTCCACTGCTGCACCTGTTTGACAATCTTGGCCAGGAGCGAACTAATTTCTAAGCTGGTCAGTTGAGGAGCCAAAGCTGGGCCCATTTCAAAAGTGAAGGAACCCTGGTGGAGACTGAGCAAGTCAAATAGGGTTTCGTGGATCATGCTCTGGATGATGTTGCGGCCTTGAGCTGGGGTGAGGATGTGGTTTTCTAGCAGGGCCCAGAGGTAGCCGTATTCTGGGGCATTGGTAGATGCCATATAGGGAACTTGGATTTTGTCGAGGGCGGTATCTGCTTTGTAGCGGCGCAGGTAGTCGCGCAAGCGAAACAAACTGCCCGCACTCTGGGTAGCGTAAATAATCTGACCGTTGAAGCAGAAGACATACCAGGATTGTCCTGCAAGGGAGCGCGAGGTAGGTTGAGTACCCGTGCCGCTGCCGGTGGAGGTGTAGGCCTCTACGAACAGTTCTCCGGTTCGCTGGCCTAACTCAATCAATTGCAGGATGCTGCGGATGTCTATTTCACTCAAATTTCCCTGCATGCAGCTAAAATGTCCTCCTTAAAACCGTTGGCGTCTGAGATCGGAAAGACTGTGTGCTGGCGAAAACATTGACTTTAGTTTCCGTCAATAATTTACGCGCTGATGCCGATCTCACAATTGGGAATTGACGAAAGGGCGATACTTGCTGCCGGGTCTCGGCCGCGCTACCAGTCCACAAGCTGAAACCGCGCAACTCGCGGCATTCTCTAAGTGTAGAGTTTCACCTTGTATTCCGTTACATAAGACCTACTCACATCTACTCATGACTAGACAAGTCTACTCAGTAGTATTGTAAAGCTTACTTCCTGTTTCATCCTGGCGGTGTCGAAACTCACCAGTCCACAGGCACGATCCCCGCCTAACTGACGGTTTTTGACAAATTAATTGCCGCGTTTAAGTCACGGTCAATCACCAATCCGCAATAGGAGCATTCAAACACTCTCTCGCTCAAGGAAAGTGTTTCTTTTTTTGTTCCACAGTTAGAACAGGTTTTACTGGACGGGAACCAACGGTCAGCAATTACCAACTTTGAACCGTACAACTCGCATTTGTAGGTTAACGGGCGGCGAAACTCAAAGAATCCCAGAGCGGCAACAGACGCAGCCAACTTATGATTAGCCATCATTCCGCTTACATTCAAATCCTCTATGACCATTAAACCGTGATTTTGGGCAAGTAATGTCGTCAAGTTATGTAACGTATTTTTACGTGTGTTAGCTATTTTTTTATGCAGTCTCGCTATCTTGAGTTGCGCTTTTTGACCGTTGCTTGAACCGATCATTTTAGGGCGGTTTAGCCCTTGCCTTCTTGACCTTTTGGCTGCATATTTTGGGTAGGATTTTGCCCCAGCAATTACTTCACCTGTTGAGAGAGTAGCTAATGCTTTAATGCCGAGGTCAACTCTGAAAATGCTTGTATTGCCTGATTCCTGCTGTTGGGCGTCAAACCGCCAACTGATAAACCACCTGTCGGGTTGACGGGATATCGTGCAAGACTTGGTTAATACTTGTGGCAATCTTTCATAAGTTTTCAAAATGCCAATAACAGGAAATTGAATTTTATTGTCACCCAAGATTTTAACTGCGCTTTTTAACGTGAAAGAGTCACGCCGCCCTTGATTCTTAAATATCGGCACTCCCCGAGTTTTGTTAAAACACCGTTTCCCTGCTTCGCGCAATGCCATTCATGCTTGCTGCGGTGTAGACTTGCTGCATTCATATAGCAATCCTAAATGATTCGTGTAATTCTTGTAGGGGCTCTCCCCACGCCCGGTTGCCCCAACTTGGCTGGGGTAGGCAGGGGGAGTAGGGGTAGCACTACCCCTACATATTTTTACAAATGATGCGAGGATTGCTATAGTACCAAGGATTTTTTGATTTCACTATAGCTACTAAGAGTTTGTGCAAGTCAGTAGCTGTGGGAAGTTTGAGCTTTTCACTCTCGTTGGTTTTATTGTGGTGAAGTATATTTGGGGTCAACCACAATCCCCAATTCAACGCATGACGCGCTACTCCACAATGCTGGGCTAACAATGTGCGAGTAAGTTGATTATTCAGTTTCAATTCGGTTTTGAAGCCTAACAGCATTTTTACCTCTCTATCGCTTTGAATCACGCTATATACTGCTTCAATCCCTACTCATTTCAGAAGGAATGAGTAGATGTGAGTAGGATTTTGGTTACAGTTTCTCACCCTCAGTGCCGATCGACCTTTTTGCTCGCCCCCCGCGAGCGTCATCGGCTCGCGTCATTACCCTATTCTAAGGCAGCGCGGTTCAAATCCCTAGTCCGCCGAAGGATGGCGTCCGCTTGGGGGTAGCGATGGCTTTTCTGACGATCGAGCCGCAACTAAAGCCTGGTACAATCAATAGAAAGTTTTTGACGGACTGACCTTTTTCAGCTTTAGCCTATGGCAGTCTTCGCAGTGAGAGCTAGTCTTTAATCAAGTGGCATTGGTACTGCTGTCTCATTCCTCCAGACAACTGGTGACGCCCGTAATTTCTGGAAGTTCTCCCGTGAGAACGTGCTATGCGTTAGTGCTGAAGAAAAGTTAGAAAAAATGCTATCCCCCGATTGGGCAAACAATACCAAGAAGTAAGACTTAATTGGCAAAAAGCGATCCTTACTTGCCTACACTTGTTTACTTTAGGTAAGTTGACTAAAAATCACAGGCAGTGTTATCTTTAGTCAAGAACCTTTGGCTTAAGGGGGATAGCCTACTTATGTTGGAATTAGCCGTCTACCCAACAGCGTAGGAAGTAAACACCACTTATCTTTTAGGCCTTTAAGTAACTTAAAGTAAGTTGGGATAGGTTTTACGAAGCAGAGGACTATTAGTGTGCTGTATCTAGCGGAAGTACAAAAACAGAGAAGCGGCTTTGGTCTCGGTGGCGGTAAGGCTGAACTGAAACTGCTAGCTTGTCAGCGGGGCGAACATAACTGGAGCGCCGTACCAGGTGATGACGCGATCCCAGTTGAGGAAGCTAATAAGTTTAACGACGGCACGCTGGTGCTGGTTGAGTTGAGCGCTAGCAAGCAAGTGCAGCGGATTCAGGAGGCGGCCCGCCAGTTGGTGAGCATTCTGCAAAATTTCTCGCGATTGCAGGACAAGTTTAAGGATAAGGAAGAGGAAATTGAACAGTGGAAGGCTTCTCTGACGTTTTCGAGTCAGGAACTCAATCGCCGGGAAATGGAAATGCAAGCCCGCGAAGAGCAGTTGGCTCAAATGGAAGAGGAGTTGGAGCGGCTGGAGGCTCAGCGCTCGGAAATTGAAAATACTCGAGATGAAGCTAACCGACTGCGAGAAGAAGTCGATCGCAGTCGCGTGGAAATTGAGACGGCTTGGGAACAGTTGCGGGGCGAGCAGCAACGGGTGGCCCAGCAGCAGTCTGAGGTTCCGCAGGGGGCAGTGGTTGATGAGCAGCAGACCCAGAGGATTCAGGAGTTGATGCAGAAGCTGGGAGGGGCAATTGCTTCGGCCCAAGGGGTGCGGGAACAAATGAATCAGTCTCTTGGTGCCGTGGGCGCTCAACAGGCAATTCTGGATCAGCACTGGCAGCAGTTGGAGCAAAAACAGAGCATAGCTCAACAGCAACAAGAAGAGGTCGATCGACAAAATCAGAGCCTCCAAAACCGCTGGCAAGAGTGGTACCAATCTCAAGATACTTTGGCCGGGGCTCGGGCGGAGCTTAAAGGACAGCAAAGTACCCTCAGCGCTAAGCAGGCTCAGGCTCAGTCGGTGTCTTTGCAGGTGCGGGCTGTTGAGGAGCTTTACCAGCAAGTTTCCAGGCTCGCATCTGCTTCGGGTGCTGCGGGTACGGAGCAGAAAGTAGATGTGTCAGCTTTGGAGAAGATGCCTGTTGATGAGTTACAAGGGCTGGTGCAACACCTGCAACAGGATTTGGAAAAGGTGTTCCGGTTTGTTAACGATCAAGAGGAGGAGTTGACTCTGCAGCGGGAGACAATCGAGGAGCTGCAAGAGAAAATTCAAGCTGCTTCCGAGTACGATCGCATGGCTTTGGAAAATGAAATGGCAGATGAGCTCGAAAGTTATCAGATGTTAAACGAAACTCTGGTGGGACAGCGCCTCCGGTTGCAGGAACGAGAAGATGTTTTAAAGCAGCATCAGGCGGTGCTGTGGCGGCGGCTGGGTACTGCTAATGCTTCCAAACAAGAGCGAGGAGATATTGATTTGGGGCCGATTGTCGCACAGCTCAATACTCAGCGACAGCAGCAAAGCCAAGAATTGCAAAGACTGGAAAACGAAATTCAGCAAGTGCAGGAAGCAATATCCCAAATAGAGGCAAATGTCAACCGCCAAAATGGGGAAAGTGAGGCGAAACGCTACGAACTCAAGCAGTTAGAGCAGAATTTGTTCAACCAGAAAGGTGCAGTGGCGCAACTCTGGGGCAGGGTGAATGTTTATCAAGAAATGTTGCAGCCGGTGCAGGACAATTTGAATGCGCTACGCCAAAAGCTCGAAGCGGTGGCGGGGGAACTCGATCGGGTGCAGGAGACGGGAGACGAGCAAAATCGGGTAGTTTCTGAGTTGCGGCAAGTCCTTTCGAGTTTGCTCTCAGCTTAAAATTTAATATGTAAAATTATCGAAGGGTGTTCGACTCGACCGATCGCTCCTCCAGGAAATGGATCGGTTTGCGATCGGTTGGGGGCTACTATTAAGCTCGTTAGTTTTTCTACGCTTTCAAAACTGGGCGCCGAGGGCAATATTTGTTGCAGTAGTTGCCGCATTGCCCGTCGCTGCAAGGCAAGGGGTGCTTCGCGCAAAATCGGGCGATTTAACTTGACGGGAAGTTGAAAATTCACCTGCATATTGTCTGCAATTGGAGACATTGCTCGCTGTAGCAAGTCGCTGGCTGCAAGTTCGAGATATTCTACGTCGGCGCGGAGAAGTTCGGCTGTTTGGGCTAGGGCTTGTTGGGCTTTTGGGTTGAAATGAGTTTCCAAATAAGGCAATAATTCCGATCGAATCCGGTTGCGAGTATATTGCAAGTCTTGATTTGTGGAATCTTCCCAAATTGGTAGTTTTTGCTCTTGACAAAATTGACCTGTTTGCGATCGAGTTATTTCAAGCAAGGGACGAACTAAATAGATTTTAGATTTTAGATTTGGGATTTTCGATTGGGAATTTTCATCCTGATTTTCCAATCTAAAATCGGCCGATATTTGGGAGTTGGGATTTTCGCCGGAATTCGCCAATCTAAAATCTAAAATCGGCAATCCAAAATCGGCGAGGGGCCGTTTCCAGGTGAGGGCAGAAAGTCCGTCGGCGCCACTGCCGCGAATCAGGTTGTAGAGGAGTGTTTCGGCGCGATCGCTAGCTGTATGGCCTGTAACAATGTAGGGGTAGTTGTGGGCGATCGCAATTTCGGTTAAAGCTTGATATCGCCACTGTCTGGCCGCTGCTTCTGTTTTCGGGATGTCCCAGGCTGTTTCCAAATAGTAGGATATTCCCCAGTTTTTAGCTAATTGTTCTACATGATTAGCCGAGGCTTCCGAGTCAGAACGCCAACGGTGATCGCAGTGAACAATCGCTAGATTCCACCCCCATTTTGGCTGCAAATCTAGCAGTAATTTAATTAAACACAGAGAATCTTGTCCGCCCGATACTGCTACTAGCAATCGCTGATTTGATGGCAATATTTGTCGGTACAGCAGCGTCTTGTGCACTTGAGCGTGGAGGTGCGTCCAATTGGAAGATTCAGCCATGAGAGCAGTTTTTTATTAAGCAAAAATCAGGAAGTTAGGATCGCGAATTAAATAACTTACAATTTTAATTGTTATTGTGGGACGCCCATCCCACAAACTTGTGGAAGTTATTTAATTCTCATTCCTTAGAAAACGAGCATTGTCCGGGATTTAACGGATGGATTTTCAGCAAAGAAGGGGAACCATCCCCCTCTCCCAATCTCTCAATCTTTGCCTTCCTAGCTCCACATTCCTATACTTTGGGGGTCGCGGTCTGGATACCTAGAAATAGGAAAATGATTACTTATTTCTGTTGAGTCACATTGATTTAATGGCTCATCTATATCGGTTTGAGTTGAGCTATCTACCGCAGAGTTTTGCAGGGTGTCTGAGCTTTCGGCAGCGGCAGGAAGGGCTTTTTGTTCTTTGATTTCTGGTTCAAGCGGAATGAACTCCAGACGCATTCTAAGTTTTCCTTTAGTCCAGTTTTTTCCAGCACTTAATAGCTCGCAATCCAGGCCGTCTGAGAATAATTTTTCGTCTACCAATTTTGACTGCATGATTGCCATAAATTCGCTGACTTTGAATGTACATTGATACATCAAAGCGCTGGTAGGGGCAGACACAACATCGTCTTCTTGGGGAAATATTGGCGATTCGTCCATATTAATTGTCCTTATTTTAATGAAGGAAGTTCGGCAACGGATTATGTAACGGATGTGAGGAAGACCGAAGTTATAAGAAGGAAGAGGGAGTTAATTATTAGAATCTCGCTGGTTAAGTAAGGTGGGAATTGCCCACCCTACAACCGGAGATGATATTAATCCCGATTCTTTGACTTATCCTGTTCTTCTGTGGCCCATTGGTGGATTAGGAATTAGAAAAACCAACCGTAGGAATGTAAACCTTTGCCTAACAGATTAACGCCTAGATAGCAAATCCAAACTACCACAAAACCTGTGGCTGCTAAAATTGCTGGGCGTCTTCCCTGCCAGCCGCGAGTAATGCGGGCGTGCAGGTAGGCAGCAAATACCAACCAAGTAATTAGCGCCCAAGTTTCTTTCGGGTCCCAACTCCAGTATGAGCCCCAAGCTTCGTTAGCCCAAACCGCACCGGCAATAATGCCAACAGTTAGTAAAGGGAATCCTAAACCGATGATGCGATAGCTAATGTTATCAAGAGTTTCTGCTAGATTCAAGCGCTGGGGCGAGAGAAGTTCTGCGGTTTGAGTTGGGGCGGTTGATGTGGTTTGAACGGTGGCTAATTCAAGGACTGCGGTGGTGCCCAAACCGTTATTGTTGGAGTTGAAAGAGGGTTCGCTGAAAACTAATGCGCTGTCGGCGCTGGTTTCTGCATTTTGAGGTTCGGGGTTTTGAGGGCGTTGGAGGCGGTAGTTGCCGTTGCGGTTGCTGTTGGTGCCGAAGGAACTACCGGTGAGTTCGATTTTTTGGCCGCGGGTGACGATTAAAAAGGCGATCGCCAGCAGGGCTCCTACCATTAAAGTTGAGTAACTGAGCATCATGACGCTAACGTGCATCATCAGCCAGTTTGATTTGAGGGCGGGTACTAGGGGCTCTGCAGATTGCATGGTTGCGGGCAGAGTCAGGGCTGCAAAGGCGGATATTGCCATTGCTACGGGGGATGTGGCTACTCCTACTAAGCGGGAACGACTCATGTTTTCCGCGACTAGGTGGATGGCGGTGATTCCCCAAACTAGAAAAAATAGGGATTCGTAGAGATTGCTTAAGGGGAAGTAGCCTGCTTCTATCCATCGAGAACCGAGTAAAGCGGCGATGGATAGGTTGGCGACGCCCATTCCTGCGGTTCCTAGGGCCCCCAGGTAGGGAATGCCGGGGAATGCTGCGCCAACCCAGTAAATGAGCATTGTGGAGAACAAAACGGCAAAGGAGATGTTGTCCAGCCAGTTCTGGAGTACGACCAGATCCATAAAAATTACTCCGGTAGTGTTTTTACTTATTTTTGCTAACTAGATCGATCGTACTGGGGTTGGGCAGTTTTGGGTTTAGGATTTTGAATTTTTGTGGCAATTATGAGTGATTGGCGGTTGTTGAGGTACGGGCGGGCGATCGCGCGGACGCATCAAACAAGCTACTATTGACCCACCAGACGAGTGTCACCCCGTCAAGTCACGCTTGTTGATTCTGGCTGAGGGCTTGAGGTTGGACGAGTTCCAAGGAAGGAAACACGGAATGCTGATGGGCGAAATTCGATCGCCGATTCACAAAATTAGGATTTACGCAGAGGGGGCCGGAAACCGGGTTTTTTTAGGAAAATCCTTCGTTCGTACTCGAAGATTAAGTAAAAAACCCCGTTTCTTGGTCGGGAGTGCGTCTAGGACTGAAAATATAGGATGTTTTTTGATCTGGGGCGATCTGGAATCCTTTAGAATTGATTGAGCTGAATTACCCATTTGCTGTTTTTGCAACCAGCAAAAAACGGAAGCCCCCGACAATCGTTGTGGATATTCCCCAAATTTTAGACTAAAGCTCAACCTCCCAGATTTATCAAGGCGAGTCAAATCTAAAATCTAAAATCTAAAATCTAAAATGGACTGAGGGTTCGAGCAGTTGCATAGGTTAGAGGAGATGTTGGGTTAATGCGTCGAGATTCAATATTTTACCTTAATGTCCGCAGAAGGCTCCCGCTATAACCGAGGGGGATTTATCGAGATCCGCGAGTCCCCCCGATGGTTTAGCGGCGAGATGAATGCCGACCAGCTAACGATTGAGCGATAGCGAATCATTATAATTATACCCGTGTTTGTGTTGGGTAAAATGTGGTATCATTCTACCATGTTAGTAATAGAAGCAAAGTTAAAAGGAACTCAATCACAGTACAGTAAGTTGGATGAAGCAATCCGCACCGGACAATTCATCCGCAACACTTGTCTGCGATATTGGGAAGATAACAAAGGAGTCACTAGGAATGACCTCCAAAAGCTTTGCTCGGTACTAGCTAAAAACAAGGAAACCCCTTGGACGAAGAAGCTTAACTCTCAAGCTAGACAGGCTCACGCAGATAGAGCGTGGTCTGCTATTGGGCGTTTTTATGAAAACTGTAGATTGGGTAAGCCTGGTAAAAAAGGCTACCCCAAATACAAGAAGTTCAGCCGTTCCATTGAGTACAAAAACAGTGGATGGAAATTATCTGCTGATAGAAGACAGATAACCTTCACCGATGGTTTTGAAGTAGGAACGATGAACTTATGGAGCTCTAGGGATTTGGTCGGGTATTCAGAAAAACAAATCTCTAGGGTTCGAGTTATCAGACTTGCTGATGGCTACTACGCTCAGTTCTTAGTGAACTGGGATAGAAGAGAGGAGCATGAGTTTCAAGGAAAAATGACGGGAATCGACTTAGGGCTTAAAGAGTTCTACACCGATTCTGATGGAAATACTGTCGATAACCCTCGATATCTGAGAAAGTCCGAACGGGGAGCGTGTCACTTTTGCAATGAGTATAAATACCCAAAAATACTAGGGCAGAGGTTTTGAGCTATTTTTGGGCAAA
>NZ_JAUBUY010000106.1:0-4303 GCF_036705565.1 Microcoleus sp. AT8-B5 | reverse complement strand
TAAGAATTGTTTTATAAAAAACAAATCATGCACAAATATGATTTTCTGTCAACTTAATTTAGATGCGTTTACCCTGGGCGTATTGTCGATCGCCCACCATTTAGAAATAGACGAGATCCCCTAATCTAAAAAAGTACGAGATCCCCTAATCTAGAAAAGTGCGAGATCCCGCAATCTAAAAAAGTACGATCGCCGATAATTGAGAAAAGTACGATCGCCCACCCGGTCGATCGCGCGGTGGATAAACAAGGACGAGATCCCGTTAATTCGATCGCCCGCAGAATCAATGGCCGATCGCCGGAAACAGAAAAATTACCTAAAAACGGGCGATCGACTCAAAGGAAGTTGTGCCCGGTGTGCGATCGCCCGACTCAGCTCAAACTATCGATAATAATTCGAGCGCACAAAATGACTAGCCCGCCCCGGTCGATCGACTCAGAGGAAATTGTACGGGCGATGTGCGATCGTCCGAGGGGTGTAAAACTATCAACAATCATTCGATCGCACAAAACAACTAGCTTGTAAAGTTGATCGACTCAAAGGAAATTGTACCCGGTGTGCGATCGCCCGGAGGGTGTAAAACTATTGATAATCATTCGATCGAACAAAACTAATCGCCCGCCACGTCGATTATTTGAGCTTGTCATATTATCCCTCTTTTAGTGGGACAATCGTCTCCGCTACAGCTCTTAATATTGAGGCGAGGCGATCGAAATCAACATATGTGGGGATATGTTCTTCGGATATAACTTTTTGCAGGCTTTTCCAATCATCTATCAGTGAACCTACATCTAGACTAACATCAGTTTCAAAGTTTGTCCATTCATCAGACGAAACTATCCAATAGTAATCTATATCATTAATATCTAATGATAGAATGCCCTCTTGTTCCATTTTATTCATGAGTTTATCAAACAATATCCGTAGTTCACCAACCGTCACATTCATCGATTTATCCTCTCTATCTGCGATTAAGTTCTTGTTCTATTTTGATTAACTCATCTCTTTGCTTCTTGATTTGTTTTTGAAGTGCATTAATACGCCCCTGTATAATTTGTTGCCTTATTTGTGGATTTGGTGCGTTTTTAAGCCTGCCATCGTTATCATAAGCATCGGGATTTGCTATGTAGTCATTGAGCTTTTTCTCGTGTTCTTGGATTAGGTCTTGATAGGAGTTTCGGGCTTTCTCCAATTGAGGTGTTGTCATCTTTTGGTAAAGTTGACTCCCTGTACCGCCTGTTCCTTGAGAATATAATACTCCAAGTTCCTGAACTATATTTCTTACACCAGCGGCCAACGTAGTTGTTCCGTGTAGTCCCAAAGCTGCACCTGCTACTATGGCCGGAGCACCTCCGATGCAAGTGAATCCTGCTATACATAAAAATCCACCTCCAGCGGCAGCACCACCGCCTGCTATGATTTCCAAAATTCCTGTGACAATTGCTGCCCCATCTCCTAACCGTTGTCCCCACCAAAAATAATTGTAGTCGGGAAGCCCTTTAAGCCCTCGTTCCACATCTTGTTCCTGTCCATCCCAGTAAGGGTTGAAGACCTGGAATAACCATTTAGTTGAATCTCCGATATTACGTAGATACTGATATACTGCGCCAGCAACAAACATCCCAAGAGGTCTAAAAAAATTCAACAATTGTTGAATAACTTCTGCCAGTGCAGAACGTTTGTTTTCAGGTAATTTTCCACCAGGAGCACCAGAACCACCAGACGGATTATTAGCTAAATAATCATTCCCACTCTCACCTGAAGGGGAATCAGAACCACTACTACCAAAAACCTTTTTAAACTCAGGCTCTTTAATCAGAATAACACTCGGTAGCCGCCAAATATCATCACTAGGCTTGGGAGGCTTCTGAAAATCCACCGGCACCTGTTGTTTCGGCGCCTTATTCAACCGCGGCGCCTCCCCAAATTCAGGCAAATTATTCGTCTGCGTCCCAGTTCCTTCTGGGTCAAATGACCCCCCCGTCACCTCATATTCACCCGGCAAATACTCGCCATCTTCCCAACTAGACTTCGACCAACTTTCACTCCAACTATTCCTGCCATCATCATACTCAGTCCCACTGCGAGTCCAACTCCAACTGTTGCCATTACTCGTATAGACACCCCCTTTCGTCACCGATTCCGAATCGTAACCGCTGACAGTTTCCGTCCAACTGTAACCTCCCTTAAAATAAGACTTGCTGTAACTCTCACTCCAGCTAGAATACTTGGACACCGAACTAGCTACCCCGTTACTATCGTAAGTGCTTTCGCTCGACCATTTCTCGTAACTCGAACTGCCATTTTCTGTTTTTTGGCCATCTTTATAAGTTGTAACTGTCTGTGAATTCCAAGTACGGGAGGTATCGCTACTGTTAGATGAGGTGGAATTACTGCCCGAGGTGCTGCTGTTACTTTTGGTAGCGGTTATTGTCGATTCGTCGCTGGTACTTTGAGTAGTATAAGTATCAGCATTATACTCGCTTTCCCACTGAGCATGATTTTCTGAATAATTTTCAAGCTCGGAATTATAACTAACTTTCCCCTCACTGTTGCTGCTGGAAGAATTCGACTTACTGACAGAATAAGTATCCCGATTGTGGCTGCTAGTTGACGGCCCGTTTTTGTAACTTTGCGTGTCATTCCCTTGACTGACAGAATAATTGTTATTGCGGTTGTTGTGCCAGTATGAGGGGCCGTTGCTGCTGTTGGTTTGTTGAGATTGATTGACGGTGTAAGTGGATTGATTGCTGGTATTTTTTGACGGGCCGTCGTCGTAACTGCTGTGATAATTACTATTGGCTTCTGAATAAGTATCGCGGCTGTTGCTGCTGACTGTTGTGCCGTCTGTTGTAGTGTTGTCCCAAGTTGAATTGATTACTGAATAGTTGTCGCTGCTGTTGCTGGTTTTGGAGGGGCCGCTGCTACTGTTGCTCTCATAGTTCGAGCGATTTACTTGGCTTTCTGACCCGCTGTGAGTGTTGATGGAACTATTACCATTGCTGCTATTCGTCCAATCGGCTTTGCCTTGAATTTGAGTTGAACTGTTGTTGAGAGAACTTCCGGTGCTGCTAGTATAGTGAGTGTTTGAAGTTGATTTTGAACCCCAATCGTCTTGGCGGTTGCCGTTATTCATTGCATAGTCGGTTCCGTATTGACTTTCTGATTGGGAAAAACTGTTTCGGTAACTGTCGGCAGTGGTGTTTGTAGTTTGTTCGGGACTGGTATAATTGCTAGAAGAGCGGGATTTTTGAAGATATGAGCTTTGGTCGTTGCGAGTGCCTTCGTATTTAACTCGGCTGTAGTTTTGCTGCGATTGATTTTTGTTTTCTACTGAGTTTTGGGAAAAGTTTTTGCTGGTGTAGGTAGCAGCATTTGTGCTGGAATCGCTGGTGTATTCGTTAAAAGAGTTGCTCTTGCTGTTGGTGTTGACGGCGTTTTGATCCCAGCTTGATTCGGTGTTTGAGAAGTTGCTATTAGTTTGAGTGTTTGTGGTGGTTGTACCGTGGGAACTACTGGTAGAGGTGGTTGTATGTGGCGCTAGTTCTGTGGTATAAGAGCTAGTGCCAGAGTTGTAGTCTCCGGTTGAGGTGCTGGTAGTTTTTGGTGTGCCTGGGGCGTTGGTTGCGGTCGGTCTTTCTGAGGGTTTGGCTGTACTATTCGGAGAGTTACTGACATTTGCATCGGCATCAATCAGCGATTTTGTCAATTGTTTGGTGGCTGCTAATACTGGTATTGCGGGGATTGTTTCTGTGGCGGTAGCAATTGCTAATTGGGGATTTAAGATTCCGTATCCTGTTCTTTCGTCCCATCCTGGTACGTCGATGTCGCTGGCTGTTTTTAGGAGGATGTTTTTGATTTGTTGGCGGTTCAGTGATGGGTTGGCTGCCCACATTTGGGAGATGGTGTTTGTGACGAAGGCTGCTGCTATTGATGTGCCTTGTTTTGTTTCGGTTGTTGACTGTTCTGCGGTTTTTTGAGTGTTTGTTGGTGCTAGGATATCTAAACCGCCTCCGTAGCTGGAATAGGCGCTGCGGTTGTTGTTTTCGGATGCTCCCACTGTGATGATGTTGTCGAATTCTGTGGAGGCTTGTCCGAGTGCGGATGCGAGATCCCCTTCATTACCGGCTGCTGCTACAATCAGGATGTTGTTGTCCTGAGCGTATTTAAGTGCTGATTTTTCTTCTGGTGTGAGTTGGTAGCGTGTGGTTTGTGTGCCGTCGGGATTGATTTGGGTTAAGTCGAAGCTGAGGTTGATGAGGGCGTTGGGTTGTTTGGCGGCGATTGCTGCGTTTACAAATTC